>JAFEEK010000456.1 GCA_018241165.1 Pseudomonadota bacterium | reverse complement strand
TGAATTACCTGAAAGACGGCGTGCAGGCGATCAACACGGACGAAATCTTCAAGGGCAAGAATGTGGTGCTGTTCTCGGTGCCCGGCGCATTCACGCCGACCTGCTCGGCCAAGCACTTGCCCGGCTATGTCGAAAACCTCGCGAAGTTCACCAACAAGGGCATCGATGTCGCGTGCCTGGCCGTCAACGACGCGTTCGTGATGGATGCCTGGGCGAAAAATCAGAAGGTACCGGAAAACCTGCGCATGCTCGCCGACGGCAATGGCACATTCTCGAAAGCGCTGGGGCTCGATATGGACGGCACCGCGTTCGGCCTCGGCATGCGCGGCAAGCGCTTTGCCCTTTACGCCGAGGATGGCGTCGTCAAGCAACTGCACGTCGAGGCGCCGGGCGAGTTCAAGGTTTCCGCCGCCGAAGCAATGCTGCAAGCGCTGGGCTGATCAGGATGTTCTGATCAGGCCATCGCCACGCTGCGCGACGCCAAGTCTCAAGTTGCGTATTCCGGCAACTCGACGTCGTCGCTCAGGTAACGCCCCATCAGCAGTTCCGGGAATATCGGCAGTCGCATCAACCGCGTCGCGAAGTTGCGGGCGGCGACCCCGAAAGCACTGTTCGGCACAAACGCGCCGACCATCTTTTCCGCCGCTTTCTGCTTGCGTGTGAGGAACGGTTTCAGCCGTTCCTCATATCGGGAAAATGCGGCGGCAAGATTGCCACGGCTCGTGTGGATCTCGCCCGCCAGCACATAGGCTTCGGCCATCGCGAGACCCGCGCCTTCGCCGGCGATCAGGGACGGACAAGCGGCGGCGTCCCCGACCAGCGCCACGCGGCCATGCGTCCAGCGCTCCATCCGGATCTGGCTGACGCTGTCGAAATAGATCTCGTCGATTTCCGCCATGGCGGAAAGTATCCGCGGGCATTCCCAGCCCATGTCGGCAAAAATTGCCCGCAACGCCGCCTTGCGTTCGGATGCGTTCGATGGAACTTCGCCAATCAGGCATTTGTCACGGAACACCGCGAAGACCAGCGTCCTGTCCTCGCGCAAGGGGATGTTGGAAATGTATCGGCCGGGCGCGCCATGAATCATCGCGACGCTGTCCTCGCGTGGTCGATAGCCCGGCAACTCGAACGCAGCGACATGGCAGCCAAGCGCATAGTCGAATTTCGATTCGGCACCGAAAGCGAGCGCACGCACTCGCGATCGCAGGCCGTCCGCACCAACAACCAGATCGACTTCGCGCGTGGGCGCATGCTCGAAGCCGATCATGACGCGGCTTTCGTCCTGCTCAATCGCGCAAATCGAATCACCGAAAATCGTCTCGACGCCACGATCCAATGCGCCGTGGATCCCAGCGGCAATATCCGAGCGCGCGATGGCCAGCAGGCGATCTTTCGCCAGGCGGCTCAGCACGCTGGTCGGGTAACCGCCGCAGACACGTCCTTGCCGGTCAACGATGCGCAATTCCTCGACGTGATATTGCGATTCCTGCAAGCGCGGCAGCACGCCCATCTTTTCGGCCACGTCGTAGCCGATTCCCCATAGATCGAGCAGGTAGCCACCGCTGCGAAGCGCGGGCGCCTGCTCGACGAGCAATACTTCGTGCCCGTAACGACGCAGCCACCAGGCGAGCGCCGTTCCGGCAATGCCAGCGCCATTGATGGCTACCCGCATGGGGCTTGCGCCAATCAGGCCGTCGGTTGCGGCGCGTCCGCGGATTCCGTTTCTTCGGCGTCGTCGCCGTTGAGCGAATCCACGCGTACCACGCCGATGAGTTTTTCTTCTTCCGGCAGGCGAATCAGGGTGACGCCCTGCGTGTTGCGGCCCACGCGAGCTACTTCGGCAGCACGCGTGCGCACCAGGGTGCCCTGGTCGGAAATCAGCATCAGTTCGTGGGAATCGTCGAGTACGGTCGCGGCGACCAGGGCGCCGTTGCGTTCCGAACACTGGATCGCGATCACGCCCTGCGAGCCGCGCCCCTTGCGCGGGAAATCGGCGAGCGCGGATCGCTTGCCGAAGCCGCGTTCCGTCGCGGTGAGCACGTCGCAGTTTTCCGCCTCGGTGCGCTCGTCGGCGACGATCATCGACACGACGCGAGCAGCGCCGGTCAGGCGCATGCCACGCACGCCGTGCGCGGTGCGACCCATCGGCCGCACTTCACCGCCGGCGAAGCGCGCGGCCTTGCCGTTGGACGCAAACAGCACGATGTCGCACTTGCCGTCGGTGATCTCGGCTTCGACCAAGCCGTCGCCCTCGTCCAGGCCGATCGCGAGCTTGCCCTTCTGCAACTGGAATTCGAATTCCTTGAGCGGCGTTTTCTTCACCGTGCCGTTGCGCGTGGCGAAGAACACGAAGCGGTCCTCGGCATAATCGCGCACCGGCAAGACGGCCTGGATCTTCTCGCCTTCCTCGAGCGGCAGCAGGTTCACGATCGGGCGGCCGCGCGCATTCGGGCCGGCGTCCGGAATCTTGTGCACGTTGAGCCAGTACACGCGGCCGAGGCTGGTGAACGTGAGCAGGGTGTCGTGCGTGTTGACGACCCACAATTTTTCGACGAAATCCTCTTCCTTCATGTTCGTCGCCGAACGACCCTTGCCGCCGCGGCGTTGCGCGCGATACACGGTCACCGGCTGGCGCTTGGCATAGCCGGCGTGCGACAGGGTGACCACGACGTCTTCCGCCGCGATCAGGTCGAGCACGTCGAGGTCTTCCTGGCTGGCCTGGATCACGGTGCGGCGCGTGTCGCCGTACTGTGTCTTGATCTGGGCAAGTTCTTCGCGGATCACCGCGAGCAGTTTGTCCGCATCCATCAGGATCGCGAGCAGGCCCTGGATCGTGGCCAGCAGTTCCTTGTATTCGTCGGTGAGCTTTTCCTGCTCCAGGCCGGTGAGCTTGGCCAGGCGCATGTCCAGGATCTGCTGCGCCTGGATTTCGGTCAGCTGGTAACCGGCAGCCGAAAGGCCGGCGCCCGGCGGCAGGTCTTCGGGTTTGGATGCATCGGCGCCCGCCGCGGCGAGCAGCGTACGCACCAATCCGGCTTCCCACACCTTGGCGAGCATGCGTTGTTTGGCGACGTCGCCGGACTCGGACGTTTTGATCAACTCGATCATCTCGTCGATGTTGGCGAGCGCGACCGTGAGGCCTTCGAGCACGTGCGCGCGCTTGCGCGCTTCGCGCAATTCGAAAATCGTGCGCCGGGTGACGACTTCGCGGCGATGGCGCACGAACGCTTCGAGGATCTGCTTGAGCGTGAGCAACTGCGGCTGGCCGTCGACGAGAGCGACCATGTTGATGCCGAACGTCACCTGCATCTGGGTTTGCTGGTACAGGTTGTTCAGCAACACCTCGGCGAGCGTGTCCTTGCGCACCTCGAACACGATGCGCAAGCCATCCTTGTCGGATTCGTCGCGCAGTTCGGAGATGCCCTCGATTTTCTTTTCCTTGTGCAGTTCGGCGATCGCTTCGATCAGGCGCTTCTTGTTGACCTGGTACGGCAGCTCGGTAACGATGATCGTTTCGCGACCGTTGTCTTCGGTTTCGATGTCGGCCTTGGCGCGCACATAGATGCGGCCGCGACCGGTCTTGTAGGCTTCAATGATGCCTGCGGCACCGTTGATGATGCCGTGGGTGGGAAAATCCGGACCCGGCACCAGACGCAGCAATTCCTCGAAGGAAATTTCCGGGTTGTCGATCACCGCGATCGTCGCATCGACGATTTCACCGAGGTTGTGCGGCGGCACGTTCGTCGCCATGCCGACCGCGATACCGGCCGAACCGTTGACCAGCAGGTTCGGCACGCGCGTTGGCAGTACCGTCGGCTCGAATTCCTTCTCGTCGTAGTTCGGCTGGAAATCGACGGTTTCCTTGTCGATGTCGGCGAGCAGGTCGGACGACAATCGTTCGAGCCGGCATTCGGTGTAGCGCATCGCCGCGGCGTTGTCGCCGTCGACCGAACCGAAGTTGCCCTGGCCATCGACCAGCGGATAGCGCAGCGAGAAATCCTGGGCCATGCGCACCAGCGCGTCGTAGATAGACGAGTCGCCGTGCGGATGGAATTTACCCATCACGTCGCCGACGATGCGCGCGCATTTCACATAGGCGCGATTCCAGACGTTGTTCGCCTCGTACATGCCGAACAGCACGCGCCGGTGCACGGGCTTGAGCCCATCGCGCACATCCGGCAGGGCGCGACCGACGATCACGCTCATCGCGTAATCGAGGTAACTCTTGCGCATTTCGTCTTCGATATTGACGCGAATGACTTCTTTGGCAAGCTCCGCCATTGAGGTTTTTTCCCTGGAATTTTTCGGGCTTCTGGCCCCGCCTTGCACGGAGCCCAGGAAGGGCAATTTCAACCGCACGATTTTAGCACAACACGGCAGCCGACCACGACTCGCAACACCTTGATTTGCAAGGCCGGATTACCCTATTTTTCGCCACGATTTCCAGCATGGGCGCCAGCATCCGGATCGCGCTGGCGCTGATGCCGGTAAACCCAGTAATGCGAGGCCGTGTAATTGACGCCGAGACCGGCCACGGAACCGGCAGCGACGGCCAGGACCAGCCATTGCCGGTCGACGTTGAAAAAGTATACAAGTGCCGAATACGCGGCGAAATTGCAGGCGAATCCGCCGCTCATGGCAAGGACGTAGCGCGCCCATTCCACACTGCGCGAATGCACGCGTGGCCCGCGGAACGTGTAGCGCCGGTTGAGCAGCCAGGTTGCCGTAGCCGCGAACAGGAAGGAAATCAGCCGCCCGGTGTAGCGGTCCCAGGCCAGGCCCAGCACGAGCAGTTGCAGTACGCCGGCATCGACGATGAATCCCACGACGCCGACCAGAGCGAACATCGCCAGCCGGCGCAGATGCGATTTCATGCGCCGAACACCGCGCGCAGGCGCGCACGGTCCGGACGCTCGATCGCGCCGCGCTCGGTGACGATGGCATCGATCAGTTCATGCGGCGTCACGTCGAACACCGGATTCCAGGCCTGCGCGCCTTCGACCACGGTGCGTTGTCCGCCGACGGCGAACAATTCGGCGGGATCGCGCAGTTCGATGTCGATGCCGTCCCCGGTCGCGGTTTGCATGTCGACGGTCGAACTCGGCGCCACGACCATGAACTTGACGCCATGGTGGCGCGCGGCGATGGCAAGCTGGTAGGTGCCGATCTTGTTCGCAGTGTCGCCATTCGCGGCGATGCGGTCGGCGCCCACGATGACCCATTGCACGGCGCCCGACTTCATCAGGTGCGAAGCCGCCGAATCGGCGATCAGCTTGGCCGGAATGCCATCGCGGAGAAGTTCCCACATGGTCAGGCGCGCGCCCTGCAGCCAGGGCCGCGTCTCGCCGGCATAGACCTGTGCGATCTTTCCGGCGGCGAAGCCTGCGCGGATTACCCCCAACGCCGTGCCGAACCCGGCCGTGGCGAGCGATCCGGTGTTGCAATGCGTGAGCACGCTCGAACCCGCCGCGATCAAGGCGGCGCCAAGCTCACCCATGCGCCGGTTGGCGGCAAGGTCTTCGTCCTGGATGGATTGCGCTTCGCGTTCCAACGCTGCGGTATCGGCGCCGGCAGCAATTCGCGCGCGCATGCGATCCAGCGCCCACATCAAATTGACCGCCGTCGGCCGTGCTGCGCGCAGGCGCGCGATTGCTGCATCGAGGTCGGCATTTTGCCGCGCCGCGAGCACCACTCCCCACGCGGCCGCAATGCCGATGGCCGGCGCGCCGCGCACAACCAGATCGCGAATGGCGATAGCCACTTCGTCCGCACTGCGGCAATCCAGCCAGGTTTCGACGAAAGGCAGGCGGCGCTGATCGAGCAGGCGCAATGCGCCATCGGTCCAGGCGACGGCGCGGATCGTGTCGTGATGTTCGAGCGTTTGCATGTGCGGTTCCAAAGGTGGGCAGGATAACCGATGCGCTTTGCAGCTGTTAGCATGCGCGCATGAAGTCCATCGTTGTCCGCAGCCGCGAAATCATTGCAATCCGTCATCCTGCACGGCCATCGGATCCGCACGCGAAAGCATTTCTTGCGCTGTTGCGGCGCAAGTGCGTGCGCGCCGCGACCATCGGCGCCTGCACCGCGGCGGCCGAGTCCCTGCCAGGACTCGGCAAGGCGCTCGGCGTGGTGTTCGGCGAACTCATCGATGCGGAAATGCTGGCGGCGACCCAGCACGAGCTCATCGAGGAAACATTCCGCCTTTACGGGCTGAACCTGCCTGCCGCGCTGCAAAATTCACTTGTACACAAAGTGCTGCTGTTCGGGACCGGCGCGAGCGTGGCCGGCGACGCGATCGGCCGCGGCCTGCTGCATCGCCTGTTGCGCAACGCCGGGAACCTGGTGGCACGGCGTGCGCTGCCGGTGGCCGCCATCGTTTCTTCGGCGCTGGCAAACGCAACCGTGACATACGCGATCGGCAAGCGCGCGCAAGCCGTGGCGCGACTGCCACAAGCGCCGATTGCCGGCATGCCCGACGCACTGCGCGCCTTCACCGGCATCGACGAGCGCCGCATTTTGGCGTGGTCGCTGGGCGCCGCGAAAGGCGTGATCGCTGGCATTGGCAAGACGATGGCGGGCGCCGCCAGCGTCGTCAAATCGCCGCTACGCCGCAAACGGGCGTAGCGGCTCGTCAATTGCTATACGCCGTCGCCGCGTCGACTCGCGATGGCGGCGGTCTTGCGGCCGGCATTTTCCGGTTGCAGGAAGAATTCGCCAGCCTCGTGTCCGGCGAACTGGATCGGCGCGTACTCCGGCGCCTGCTGCAAGCCGGCGTTCGCGCTGCGCAGGGCCATGCCGGCGGCGATCTCGCGGAACATTTCCTGACCGGTCAGCAGCTGGTTGTTGTCGCGCAATACGGTCAGCAGCGCCGTGGCGAACACGGAATGACCGCCCTTGCTCGTCGCGTCGGCGACCGGCTGCACGCCGCCCGAGGTCAATGCCGTGCGCGAGCGCCCGGCCACCATGGTCTTGACCCAATCGCCCCAGACGTTGTCGGCCATGCCGCCGCCGAACGTCGCCAGCGCCGAACGCGTCATCGTGCCCGAATAGCACGAGTCGGCGATCACCAGCACGTGCCGCGCCTGCATGGTGGTGAGGATGTCGCTGATCGCACGATTGGAAATCCAGCTGTTGGGCTGGCTGAGCTGCGCATCCACCGGCAGCCAGTAGCCCTGGCGTTGCGCGTCGATTTCGCCGTGGCCGGCGTAATACACCAGCAGATTGTCCTTGTCGGTCAATGCTTCGCGCAGGTCGTTGAGCGCGGACAGGATTTCGAAACGATTCGCGTTGGTCAGCGTTTTTACGTCGTAGCCGTAGCGCGATTGCAACACGCCGCCCACGGCCTTGGCGTCTTCCGCCGCGCTGGCCAGCGCCGGGAATGCGGCGTAGCTGTCGTTGCCGATGATCAGGGCGTAGTACTTACCCAGACGAACATTGGGTGGCAACGCCTGGCCGCGTGGAGCGGTTTCCCGCGTTGCCTTGCCGCCGGGTCCCGGCACGAGCATGAAATCCAGTACCGCTTCGCCGCCGGACTTGTCCGCGGCCGCCACGCGCACGGCCGTGTCGTTGCCACCGGTCAGCGCCACGTGGGTCTTGAACACGCCACCAGCGCCGACCGCAACGGTCTGGCCGTTGAGCGTGACCGAAGTCAGTCCGGCCGGCGCCTGCACGCGCCCGACCACGTCGATGCCGTTCTGCGCGGGCGGCACCGAAGCCGCCGGCTTGTTCAAGCCGCGCGTAAGGGCCAATGACGGTTGCAGGATTTCCACGCGCAAGTCGCCGGTCAGGCTGGCCGTGGTGAAACCGGAAGGCAGCGACGCGTACTTCGTGCCATCGATCTGGGCCTGCAAGCTGGCCATCTGGCTGCGCTGGCTGGCAAGCTCCTGGCGCTTTTCCGAAAGCTGCGCTTCCATCAGTTTGAGCAATTGCTTCGAGTTTTCGTTCTGTGCGTGCTCAAGCGCGAGTTGCGCGCGCGCCTGATCGAACTTCGCCTGCGCCTCCTGGCGCTGCTGGTCGTTCTGCGCCATCTGCTTCTGCACGAGCTGCATGCGTTCGCGACCTTCGCGCAGGGCCGCGTCCATCTGCGACGCCGAAGAGCGCAGCGAGGTGAGCGCCTGGTCGTTGTCCGGCGAGGATTTCTGCGCCAGCAATTCCTGCTCGCGCGCCTTGAGCTTGGCGATCTGGCCCTCGGCGTCGGCAAGCTGCTTCGCGCTGGAATCCTGCTGGGCCTTGAGTGCGTCGCGCTGTGCGGCCAGATCTTTTTCCTGGGCCTGCGTATCAGTTTGCAGCTTGATGAAATCCGGATTCTTGTCGACGCCCGCACGCGCCTGCTCGGCATCGAGCTTGCGCCGGACGTTGTCCAGTTCGCCTTGCGACTTTTGATAGCTTTGCTGCTTTTGCTGCAACTCGGATTGCAGCTTGCCGACTTGCGCGCGCAATTGCGAAGACTTCTGCTGCTCGGTCGCCAACTGCTCTCGCAGCGATGCCGATTCGTTCTTCGCTTCCTGCACTTGCGCGGTGACGGTGGATGCGAAAACCAGTTTGTCGTTGTCGACGCCGGATGCCTCGCCGTACAGGTTCAAGGCCTTGGCAAGGTCTTTGGGAACACCCAGGCCCTGTTCGTACAGGTAACCCAGATTGATTCGCGCGCGCTTGTCGCCTTGCGCAGCGGCCTTTTCGAACCATGCGCGCGCCTTGGCGTAATCGGGATCGGTGCCAAGTCCTTTGAGATAAATCTCGCCGACGTAGTTTTGCGCCTCGGCATCGCCGGAATCGGCCTGCCCCATCCAGACCTTGAGCGCGGTTTCATAGTTGGCGCGATCGTAGGATACATATTCGCCGCCGCGAATCTCGCAATCGGATTGCGTGGTGCGAATCGGCCGCCGCGCGCTCATGAACGAGGTCGAGCGACCGAGTTTGCGCACCTGCCCGGGCAGCAGGCAATCGACGATCAACAGATCCTCCGGATTGCGCGTGGTAACCGTGGCCTGCGCCGGTTGCACCGGCACAAAGGAACCGGCAAGCGACGCACACGCAAACCCGGCAGCCATCGCAACTGGCCGCAAGCGACAGTACAAGTTTCCGAGCATCCCCATGACTTTCTCCGCTGTGGTATGAGCCTGCATGCGCAGGATTTGCCGCTATACTCCGATTATAGGATGACCTGGGGGAAGCGCCATGCAAACCGCACCTGCAAAATTAGCACCGCGTCTGTCAAGAACTCGTGTAGACCGACTTGGTTTCCTGCTGTTTTTCGCATGCAGCCTCATCTGGCCTGCTGCCGCGCATGCATTGTGCGATAGCGACACTTACTACTGCGTTTCCATGTACTACGACAGCGGCGATGGCCAAAGCGGAGCGCCCGGGACGACATTGCCACAGGCACTCGCGGTAGATCTGGAAGCCCCCGGCAGTGATGGACAGCCGATTTCGGTCACCTGGACCGTGTTGAGCGGAAACGCAACGATTCAGGAGGGACGCGGCCCCAGCTACGACGACTCGATCGCGCTGCCTCCAGGCAATACGGTTTCTGCATCCAGCGAAATCCATATCGTCCTCGGATCGACTCCCGGCCCGGTCATCGTTCGCGCATATTGCGGCGATTGCCAACAGTCGGGAAGCGTCGACTATGTGCAGAATTTCAACCTGACCATAGTCCAGGGGACGTTACAGATCGTCTCGGGTAACAACCAGACGGGGCCGGCCAAATCCGCCGCAAAGTCCGCGCTGGCAGTGCAACTGCTGGCAAATGGCACCCCCGTTCCCAATCAAACCGTTGCATGGACAGTCACCAGCGGACAGGCAACGTTGAGCGCATCGAGTTCGGTCACCGACAGCAACGGCAACGCGTCTGTCAACTTCACGTACGGCGCAAATTCCGGTGTTATCTCGATTCAGGCAAGCGTGCCTGGCAGTCAAGTCACCTTCAACGCCACCTCCGCTTTGCCGAAACTGGAAATTCTCAGCGGAAACAATCAAAGCGGTCCGGCCGGATCGGCGGGAGATTCGCCGCTGGCAGTGAAGGTAACAGACACGAATGGCAATCCCTTGTCCGGGCAATCCGTGTTTTGGAGCGTAACCAGCGGCCAAGCATCACTCGGCGCGACCAGTTCAGTCAGCGACAGCAATGGCAACGCATCAGTCACGTTCACCTATGGCACGACGCCCGGGCCGGTAACGATTCAGGCCAGCATCGGTGGGAACCAGGTTACATTCAGTGCAACCGCCTTTGCTCCGGCACTCAACGCGATCAACGGCAGCAGCCAGACCGGCCCGGTTGGCACGACCCTGCAACCATTCGTCGTGCAGATCAGTCCACCTGGATCCACCAGCAGCAGGGTGCAGTCTTCGGGTCCGGCCGCTCTGGGTGGAATTGCGGTGACCTGGACGGTGCTGCAAGGCGGCGGAACTATGGCGTCGCTTCAGACGTTTACCGACGCCAGCGGACGCGCCAGCAACACACT
Organism: Pseudomonadota bacterium; assembly: GCA_018241165.1. Lineage (GTDB taxonomy): Bacteria > Pseudomonadota > Gammaproteobacteria > Xanthomonadales > Rhodanobacteraceae > Rudaea. Next base: position 11,933 of record JAFEEK010000456.1, on the reverse strand, counting down.
CACGCTCGGGCCCAACCCCGGCACCAATCTCGTGCAAGCGACCGTGGCCGGTGCCGGCAGCATCACGTTCAGTGCGATTGCGACGCCAAAAATCAGCTCCGGCAGCTCGGTCTTCACGATCGTGTCCGGCAACAACCAGGCCCTCGTGCCCAATCAGCCGTCGCAACCGCTCGTGGTCAAGCTCGCCTCGACCGATGGCACGGCAATACCTGGCGCGGTAATCCAGTGGAGCGTCACCGGCGCAACTGGAAGCCTGGCCAATGCCAATACCGCGACCGGAGCAGACGGCACGGCGCAGAACACGCTCACCGTTGTCCTTCCCGGCAGCTATACGGTCTCGGCGCAAATCGCGGGCATTACCAGCATTCCACCGCTGACATTCAACTTCAATAATGGCGTGGAAAACCTGCCCGGTCTGTCGCAGACCCAGACCGGCGTGGCAAACACCATCGACAAGGCATGCCCTGCTCTGGCCACTTCAACCGCGCCGTTGACAGCGCAGCAAAAAGACTTCCTGCAACGTTGCTCGGAACTCGTGATCGGATCGAGCAGCAATCCGCAACAGGTGCCGGATGCGCTTGATGCCATGCTCAACAACAAGGCGCTGCCGCAACGCGCCATGGCGCAAGGCGTGCAGCAGGGCCAGTTCGACAATCTCAACACGCGCTTTGCGGAGTTGCGCCAGGGCGCCAGCGGATTCAGCGCTGGCGGCCTGACCTTCAACCTCGACGGCCACGGCTTGCCGCTGGCCATGCTCGGCGACCTGTTCCACAAGGATCCGGCCAACAGCGATGAAGTCGGCAAGGATTTTTCGCGCTGGGGATTCTTCGCCACCGGCATGATCGAACGCGGCGGCTTCGATGCCACCGCGTTGCGCCCGGGCTTCGACTACCACAATGCATCGCTGACCGCGGGCGTTGACTATCGCTTCACCGATACGTTCGTGGCTGGCGCGGCGCTCGGTTACAACCAGAACAATTCCAGCTTCGACGCCAACGCCGGCAAGACCGACGTCGACGGCTACAGCCTGAATGGCTACTTCAGCTGGTATCGGGGCGATTGGTACGTCGAAGGCTCGCTGATTTTCGACAAGCTCGATTTCGACCTGAGCCGCAACATCACGTACCAGATCGCGAGCCTGTCCGGTGGCACCACCACGGTGGCGCAAACTGCCCTCGCATCGCCCAGCGGCGACCAGAATTCGTTCTCGCTGTCGGCGGGACGTGATTTCAACCGCAAGGCGTGGACATTCAGCCCCTACCTGCGTGGCGTGTATTCGCACACGAGCCTGGACGGGTTCAGCGAAACGATGTCCGACCCGAATGCCGCCGGCGCCGGACTTGGTACGTCCGTGGCGAGTCGTTCGATGGATTCGATGCTGGGCGTTGCCGGTGCGCGCGTGAGTTACACGATGAGCACCGACTGGGGCGTACTCGTGCCCAATGCGGTGGTCGAATGGAACCACGAGTTCCGCAACGACCCGCAGACCATCGTCGTGCGCTTCCTCGCCGACCCGACGCAGACCCCGATATCGCTGACCGACAAGGCGCCGGATTCCAACTACTTCAACCTCGGCCTGGGCCTGAACGCGGTGTTCGCGCAAGGGCGCTCCGGTTATGTGTACTACGAACACATGGCCGGCCGCGCAGGCGCACACGCCGATCGCTTGTCCGTCGGAATCCGTATCGAGTTCTGAGGATGCGCGCTGCCTCGCACCGCCAGATCTACTTGCGCGCACGGCCGTGGACACGGCATGCTATGGCCGTCGCGCAGTTTGGCCACAGCCCGATCGGCCAGCGCCCGGGGATGACACTGTCAGCATGATCGAATTCGGCCACAGCTCCCATGTCGGTTTGCGCCGCGAGCACAACGAAGACACGTATTACGCCGATGCCGAACTTGGCCTGTGGCTGGTTGCCGATGGCATGGGCGGGCACGAACATGGCGAGGTCGCCAGCGCGATCGCACGCGACGCGGTCGTGCGCGAGATCGGTGCCGGCATGTCGCTGGCCGAAGCAGTCCAACGCGCGGATGAGGAAATCATCCTGCATTCGAGCAAGAAGGCCGAAGCCTTGCCGATGGGCACCACCATCGCCGCGCTGCGCCTGCACGGCAGCGACTACGAAATCTGCTGGGTCGGCGACAGTCGGGTTTACTTGTGGAATGGCGAACTCAAGCAACTATCGCGCGATCATTCCTATGTACAGGAACTGATCGCGCAAGGCGCAATCACGCACGAACAGGCGCGCACGCATCCGCATCGCAATGTCGTCACCCAGGCGCTGGGGGTTACCGATCCGGAAAGCCTGCGCGTGGAGACGATCCGCGGTACCTTGCAGCCGGGCATGCAGGTGCTGCTGTGCTCGGACGGCCTGACCGAAGAAGTCGACGACAGAGACATCGGCGCGGTGTTGGCGCGCCAGGACCTTTCCGCGCAGGAGTGCGTCGATCACCTGATCCTGGCCGCGCTGGAAGGCGGCGGATCGGATAACGTAACGGTCATCCTTATCCGCGACCGCTGATTGTTTCAGCCGCCGCCTTCGGCTTTCGCCAGTTGCGCCTTCATCTGCAGCAAGGCGGCATTCTTCGGATCTGCGCGCAATCCCGATTCCACCAGCACATCCGCGCCCGTGTACAACCCGTTCTTGAGCGCAGTTTGCGCGCCGTTGGCGTAGAAGTCCGCGATCTTCAGCAGCCCTTGCGTTGCCTGCGCGTTGCCGGGATCGCGCTTGAGCGCCTCGTGGAACAAATCCACGGCGTTGTCGCCGGGCGGGAAACTCATCTTCTCGCCGCCGTTTTTCTGGCCATAGGCAAAATATTCACTGCCTCGCGAAAGCAAGGTGGGAAGATCCAGTTGCGCGAGTGCCGCATCGGCTGCCGCGGCAGGCTCGGGTACGGGTGCCGGGACAACCGCTGCGGATTGCGTTTGTGCCGGAACATTGGTCGTTGCCACGGCGGTTGGCGCCGTACCTCGGCCATGCCACAACCACCATGACGATCCGGCCACCGCCACCGCCATGGCGACGCCAGCGCCTGCGAAAACCCACTTTCTGCTGCTCGTCCCGGTCGCGGTGGAAGACGAGGACTTGGCAGTTGCCACGGCACGGCGGCGCGCGCTGCGCGATTCGCGCATGACCGCATCCATCTTCGGATTTGCGGCAAGCAGGCGATCGAGCTCGGCGACGAACGCATCGCCAGTGGCAAAGCGTTCGTCCGGTTGCTTGGCCATCGACTTGTCGATCAGCGGTTGCAGCCAGGCGAGTTTTTCCGGCAGTTTGGGCACCGGCTCGGTCACATGCATCAGGGCGACGGCATATGCATCGCCGGCCTCGTAGGGCTTGTGTCCGGCCACGCATTCGAAAAGTACCGCGCCCAAGCTGTACAGATCCGATCGCCCATCCACCGGCGTCGCCTGCGCCTGCTCCGGGCTCATGTAGTCGGGCGTGCCGATCGCATTGCCTGCCATCGTGGCCGCGCTCACCGACTTGATTGCCTTGGCGATGCCAAAGTCCGCCAGCACTGCGGAACCATTGCTGCGGAACATGATGTTGCCGGGTTTCACGTCGCGATGGACGAAGCCCATTTCATGCGCATAGGAAAGTCCGGATGCCACGTCGCGCATGATCTCGAGCACTTCAGCCGTATTCAGCCGTTGCATGCGATCGCGCAGGGTGCCGGCCGGAAGGTACTCGCTGGCGAGGTAATAGACGCCTTTCTCCGAACCGATGTCGTGCACGGTCATCAGGTGCGGATGCGTCAGCTTGGCCGCGATGCGGCCTTCCTTCATGAACTGCTCGCGAAACGTCTCGTTCGCGGCCAGTGTCGGCGCCATGATCTTGAGCGCCACCTCACGGTCGAGCGACTCCTGCACGGCCAGATAGACTGTGGCCATGCCGCCTTCGCCGATTTTCTGAACCAGTTTGTAGCCGGATACCTGGACGTTTTCTGTCATCGCATGCAACTCATGGCGCGGCGGCGCGCAAATCCTTCAATGCGGCCACGAACGGCGTCATCGAATAGCGATCTTCGTCCTTCACGGTCGCGTACAAGGCATCGAGTTTTACGTGCAACGACGCAGCCATCGCCTTGTCGAGCTTGCCGTCGTTCTCGAATGCCAGGACGATGGACTCGGAAGCCATTGCCGCCTGCTCGGCCGCCGCGTAATCGCGGAATTCGCCATTGCGCGCATCGGCGAGCATGGCATCGAGGATCGGATTCAGGCTCGTTGCGCCATAGTCGTACGCGGACACCTTGGGCAGGATCGATTCCAGCGTGCCGCGCAAATTGCGCGCCGCGGCGAACGTGGCATCGCGGCTTTGCGTGGTGGCCTGGTGCAGCGCACGCGTCTGTTCGAACACGCGTTGCGCCGCGGATTTGTCCACCGGCGCCAGCGCATAACGGAACGTCACCAGGTTCGCGTCGTTGAGCCGGACCACGCCGGGGCCCAGGCCCGTGCCTTGGCGCGGCCCCCAGCTGTTGTCCTTCATCAGCTTGTGGCAGGCCTGGCAATTGAACAGCACGAGTTCCGGGAAAATGCCCTGCCAACCGGTTTTCGGATCGACCAGCAGATCGAGCAGGTTTTCGGCCGCGACGCCCTGCCCCACGGCCCAATCGCGCACGCCATTCCATTCGCCCTTGCGCTTGATCCAGTTCGCCGTGATCTTGTAGTGCGGCTTGAGCCAGGTGAAGGTATCCAGTTCGAACGAAAGCCGCGGATGCCCGGCGCCCATGATCCGGTGCGTGATCATGCGCTCCTTTTCGCCCATGTGGCAGGACAGGCACAACTGCGCGCGCTTGACCGGATCGGCCGTCGCGTACATGCCCTTGGCCAGGTTGTCGGCATGGGTAACCTTGCGATCCGCGTGCGAATTCAGCCACAGCTGCGCGCCGCCATGGCAGGCTTCGCAACCCACGCCATCGGAAATCTGGAAACGCTCGCCGCGATCGCCCGCCGGGACGTTGTCGGCATGGCAATCCAGGCAAACCTTGGCCTTGGTCGCATCGCCCAGCCCCAGTTTGCGCGCGATCGCCTGCGAACGCGGCTGCGCGAGAATCTGATAGGCCTTGGCATGCGGATCGAACTCCTGCCAGATCGCGAATTCGTTTTGCGCGATGTCGGAATCGCGGAATGGCTGCGACGCGCCATGGCACACGCTGCTGCTGCACGTGGCCACGCCCATGTGCTTGTGCGCGGCAATGGCGTCGATCGCGGTTTCGGCACGGGCAGCCGTTGCGCACAAGATAACTGACACGAGCAGCGCAGTCGTCGATTTCATCGCCTTCCTCCCCAGGATCGGTCCCTAGCGGGCGATCATACCGTCACGCTATCAGGCGCGCCACAGGCAATGGCCCTTGCTGGCCTTGTCGATGGCCTGCAAGCGCGTCTCATGCGCCGCCTGTTCCAGAGCATTTGCCCGACGCACGCGCAACGGCGAATCCGAAACGGGCCGTTGCCCGACGTGTGCTGTCGCGGCGGCAAGCGGCGCATTGATCAGGCCCAGATCGCCCTGCCCACCGCTCATTGCAAGATAGACATCGGCAAGCAGTTGCGCATCGAGCATGGCGCCATGCAATTCGCGATGGCGGTTGTCGATGTTCAGGCGCTTGCACAGCGCATCCAGCGAAATGCGCTGACCGGGATATTTTTCGCGCGCCAGCGCCAGGGTATCGAGCACGCTGGCGTGATCCGTCATGCGTCCCAATCCAGGATCGGCCAGGGCGAGTTCGGCGTCGAGGAAGGCAATGTCGAACGCGGCATTGTGGATGACCAGTTCGGCGCCCTCGACGAATTGCAGGAACTCGGTGGCGACCTCGGCGAAGCGCGGTTTGTCGGCAAGGAATTCGTCGCTGATCCCGTGCACCGCGCGCGCGCCTTCGTCCACCATGCGTTGCGGATTCAGGTAGCGGTGGAAGCGGCGCCCGCTGGCACGGCGCTCGATGAGCTCGATGCAACCGATCTCGATGATGCGATGGCCCTTGCCGACTTCCAGTCCGGTTGTTTCGGTATCGAGTACAACTTGCCTCATCGCGCCTCCGCCACGGCGTGCGCCGCCGCACGCGCCAATTCGTCGACGCGCTCGTTTTCCGGATGGCCGGAATGTCCGCGCGTCCATTGCCAGCGTATGCGATGCGGCAAGATGGCAGTGGACAGGCGTTGCCACAGGTCCTGGTTCTTCACCGGCTTGCGATCGGACGTACGCCAACCATTGGCCTGCCAGCGCGGCAACCATTGTTCGATGCCTTGCAGCACGTATTGGGAATCGGTGGTCAGGCGCACGGCGCTGCCGCGGCGCAGGGATTCCAGTGCGCAAATCGCCGCCATCAACTCCATGCGGTTATTGGTCGTGTCGCGTTCGCCGCCACTGATTTCCTTCTCCACCGTCTTGTAGCGCAACAACGCCGCCCAACCGCCAGGCCCGGGATTGCCCAGGCACGCGCCGTCGGTAAATATTTCGACGCCGTGGACAATGCTCACGCGACATTCCTGTGCGCGCCCGGCGCCAGTTGCGGGGCCCGTCCCGGATCGCGCGCGCCACTGCGCAACCGGATCGGCGTAAGCGCACTGCGGCGCTTGCGCGCGATCAGCAACCACGAGCTGCCGAAGCGTGCAAACCGCGAAGCCGGCGCAGATCGGGTATCCGCCGGCGCTTGCGCACGCGGCCACATCAGGCCCGGAAAACGCACCTGCAGGGTGTCGATGCGTTCGTGCGCGAATTGCGCACTGCAGGTTTGCGCCGAACAAAGATGCAAATCGTTCGCGCGTCGCAGCAACCACGGTCGCCAGCTGCCGTAGGGATTGAATCCGAATACGAGAGCGATGCCTTCCGGAGCAAGCACGCGCGAAAGTTCGGCAACGCACGCGGCTGCATCGGCAATGCGTTCCAGCGCATGCTGCGCGATCAGTACCTTGAAGCTTTCGCTTGCAAACGGCAACTGCCACGGCGCGCATTGCACGGATCCGGCGAACATGCCGCGCTCGTCGACATGCAGCGCGGCAATCGTGCCGAGCAGATGTGGCGGCAGCGTCCCGCCGGCATGCCGCGGACGCAGGATCAAGCCGTAGTTGCCGTATGCGCCGGACAGGATTGGCGCAAGCTCCGCCATCTCGCGCGCGAGCAGTGCCTGCATCGGTGCGCTGGAATAGACATCGGCAACTTCGGCCATCGATGGATTTCGTGCTTGGCTCACAACCGTCGATTGTGCGCGAAACGATGGCAACGGGTAAACCCGCATGCTGCACCGCACGATGCGGGATAACGGACACTTACCAGTTCGCTGTTATAGTGCGCGCCCGTTTTTGCCCGGGGAGGGGCAAACCGAGAATGCGGCGCATCGTGCCTGCCAGCCAGCAATTGCACCGGAAATCGCCGCCACGGCGCGAACGCGATTGGCGTCTGGCATTGCTTGGCAGTGGTTGCACGGCTCTGGGTGCGGCCTGCGTTCTGCTTGCGGCTTGCAGCACTGCGCCGCAAAAGCCGCAGGCCGTAGAACAGCCATCAACACCGAGCCTCGGTCTTGCTCAAGCGCAACCCGCACCTGCGGCATCCGCGACACCGGTAGCCGCACCGGCGCTTTCCGCGTGGCAGCAATTGCGCAACCGTTTTGCGCTGGCCGACTGCGACTACAGCCCGGACGTGACGCGTCTCTCGCAATGGTTTGCCGCCGACCCGAGCGGATTTGCCGAATCGCTGCGCCAAGCCCTGCCATTCCTGCTTTACGTTGCGCAACGCGTCGAAGAACGCGGCATGCCGGGCGAATTCGTGTTGCTGCCGTACATCGAAAGCAATTACGTGCCGATTTCCTCGACCGGCGATCATGCGGCCGGCATCTGGCAACTGCTCCCGGACACCGCGCGCGAAGCCGGCCTGCGCATCGGCGGCGGTTATGACGGACGCCTGGATGTCGTCGCATCCACCGACACGGCGCTGAACCTGCTCGACCGTTACCACGACCGCTTCGGCGACTGGCGCGTGTCCGACATGGCGTTCAATGCAGGCCCCTATCGCATTGCAAAATTGCTCGGCGATTCCGACGTACCCGCCAGCGCGGCGGAACTGTCGCGCCTGCGCGTGGACGCGCACACGCACCGCCACCTTGCGAAGCTGCTGGCCGTTGCCTGCATCGTGTCGGATCCGTCGCGATTCGACGTCAGACTGCCCGAGCCGGATGCCGGCGACGAACTCGAGGTGGTTCCCCTTCCTGCCCCGCTGGACCTGAGCCTCGCCGCGCGCATGTCGGGCATGGACGTCGCGCGCCTGCGCCAGCTCAATCCCGGATACTTGCACGGCCGCATGTCGCCGTCCGGGCCGTTCCGGCTGCTGCTTCCGAAGAAGCAAAGCCGCGAACTGACGGCAGCATTGGGCCGGGTGTCGCAGCCGTTGTGGCGCGAATGGCACGAGATCGTGCTGCGCAATCCCGAGCCGCTGGATGTGCTCGCGCAAGCGCATGGCCTGGATGCGCCGACACTTGCCGCCGCGAATGCGATTGCCACGGATGCCACGCTCGCCGCGGGAACGCGCGTCCTGCTGCCGGGGCGCGGCGAAGAATCGCCAAAACCGGTGCGAGCGAGCGCCAACACCCTCGCCGACATCCATATCGTGCGCTCGGGCGACAGCTTGTGGAGCATCGCCCGCGACGGGCATGTGTTGTTGTCCGACCTGTTGCGCTGGAACGACCTGACCCCAGGCTCCGTATTGCGTCCCGGCCAGCGCTTGCGCCTGCAAGCGCCGGATCGCGGCGGCGTATCCGCCACGGCGGCGGCAAGTCCCGACTGACGCCGTTCCGCACGGTCGGCTAGAATCCTCATTTCGGCCATTCATCGGAACCAATCATGGGATTTTTGCAGGGCAAACACGCACTCATCACCGGCATCATCAGCCACCGCTCCATCGCCTGGGGCATTGCCGAGGCCATGCACCGCGAAGGCGCGCAGCTCGCCTTCACCTATGTCAACGACAAGCTCAAGCCCCGCGTCGACGAGGCCGCCAAGACATTCGGCTCGGACATCGTGCTGCCGTGCGACGTGTCCAGCGACGCGCAGATCGAGCAGTTGTTCGCCGATCTCGGCAAGCGCTGGGACGGTTTTGACATCCTGGTCCATTCGATCGGATTCGCACCGGGCGAAGCGCTGGCGGGCGAATTCCTCGACGGGTTGACGCGCGAAAACTTCAGAATCGCTCACGATATCTCCGCCTACAGCCTGCCGGCGCTGACCAAGGCCGCGCGACCGCTGATGAAGGGGCGCAACGGCGCCGTGCTCACGCTCACCTATCTTGGCGCCGAGCGCGCACTGGCCAATTACAACGTGATGGGACTGGCGAAAGCCAGTCTCGAGGCTGGCGTGCGTTATCTCGCCTACAACCTGGGTCCGGAAGGCACGCGCGTGAACGCGATTTCGGCCGGCCCGATCAAGACCCTGGCTGCCGCCGGCGTGGCGAACTTCCGCAAGATGCTCGAGCACGCGGAGCAGAATGCACCACTGCGCCGCAGCGTGAGCATCGAGGAAGTCGGCAATGCCGCCGCGTTTCTTTGCTCGGACCTCGCCTCGGGAATCACCGGTGAGGTGACCTACGTCGATGCCGGCTACAACATCCTCGGCATGACTGGACTCTGATCCAGCAACCGGCTGTTTACTGCAGCCGGTTTTCCGCGATCTCGATCTTCGCTGCCTTGCGCAGGCTGTCGAGGAAGCCGGTCATCGATTCGTAGCCAACGCCTTGGCGCAGCTGGTTCAACGCGGCTTCGCGCGTGCGCGGGTCGAGCTTGGACGGATCGCCTTCCTTGACCGCATCGAGCTGGAACAACGCGTAGGTGTCGGCGTTCAGCGCAACCATGCCCGGCTCGGATTTTCCGGCCGCCGGACGCGGCAGCGCAAACACGGCGTCGACCAGCGGCTTTTCCAGGTTCGCGGCATCGCGACCGATGCCCTTTTCCTCGACCGGGGCCAGCTTCAATTCCGTCGCGACCTTGTCCAGCGCCTCGCCCTTCTGCAAGCGCGCGAGAAGTGCCGTGGCTCGCTCCTTGGCCGCCTTGGCCAATTGTTCCGTGCTCAACGTCGCACGGATCTGCTCACGCACGGCATCCAGCGACTTGGGCTCGGGCTTGACGTGCTGGTCCACGCGCACGACCACGATGTGGTCGGTGCCCAGCTCGATCGGATCCGAGGTGTTGCCTTCGGCAAGCACGCTGTTGGAGAACGCGGCCTTGATCACGGCCGCATTGGCGGCGATGCCGGTGCCGCCGCTGCGCGCGAACAATCCGGTTTTCTGCACGTCCAGGTCCAACGCCTTCGCCGCGGGCGCCAGTGAGGTCGGATCCTGATAGATCGCGTCGGTGAGTTTGCCGGAGACATCGCTGTATGCGTGCTCACGCTGCTCGTCGACGTACTTCTTGGCGAGTTCGTCCTTGACCTCGTCGAAGCTGCGCACCGCTTCCGGATGCACGTCGCGCAGCCAGATGATGTGGTAGCCGTCGGCGGACTTGACCGGGTCGGACACGTCGCCTTTCTTCATCGCAAACAAGGCGGACTCGAATGCGGGGTCGGTAACGCCCTTTTCCAGCCAACCCAGGTCGCCACCCTGGGTTTTGGAACCCAGGTCGTCCGAATCGGCCTTGGCCAGAGTGGCGAAATCCTTGCCCGCCTTGAGTTCCTTCTCGATGCCTTCGGCCTTGGCCAGCGCTGTCTTTTGCGCGGCGGCGTCGGCATTCTTGCCGACCGCGATGAGAATATGCGATGCCTCGCGCTGTTCGGGACTGACGAACTTCGACTTCTGCTCGTCGTACATTTTCTTGAGCGCGGCATCGTCTGGCTTGGCGCCGGACTGCATCTTCGAGGCATCCAGCTCGACGTAATCCAGCGAAACCTTTTCCGGCGTCATGAACTGGTCGGCATGCGCCTTGTAGTAAGCGTCGATGTCGGTGTCGGCAATCGGCGCGCCGGCGTCGGGCTTGGGCAGCTTCACGAACCAGAAATCGCGGGTCTGGTCGCGCAAGCGCAAGTACGCGTTCACGTCGGCGTTCGTGACCAGGCTGGACAAGGCGATCTGACCGGTGAGCTGGCGCAGGGCAATATCCTGGCTCACGCTTTGCTCGAAATCTTCGGGCGATTTGCGTTGCGAGGCGAGCAGCAGGCGGTACTGGTCCGGGCTGAACTTGCCGTCGACCTGGAACGCGGGAATGCCCATGATTTCCTCGCGAATCGCGGTTACCGGCACCACGACCCCAAGTTTCTCGTTCGCCTGCAGGAGCAACTGCTCGTTGATCATCTGGTCGAGCAATTCGCGCTTGCGTTCCGGGGTATCGAATGCCTGTGCGTCGAACTGCGCGCCCATCATGCGCTGCGACTGCGCACGGTAGTTGTTGTAGCGATCGCGGAACTCGTCCTGGGAAATCTCGTGGCCATTGACCGTGGCGACGTAGGTTTCGCTACGCGGGTTGAAGTACTGCTGGATGCCGAAGAATCCACCGAAAATCACGCCAATGATGCCGAGAACCACCTTGACGAAGGGGCCGGAAAACCTTTCGTGGAGCGTGCGAGCCATAGACGACACCGTTTGGACAAAATAAAGGGCGCCCTGCGGCGCCCTTCGGGAAAACGTGGCGGAGTGGACGGGACTCGAACCCGCGACCCCCGGCGTGACAGGCCGGTATTCTAACCAGCTGAACTACCACTCCGCGTTGTTTCCGGAAATCCGGCGGCTTGCCGCTGCCGGATTCCTTGCGGAATGATCCGCATCTAGGTACTGGTGGGTGCTGAGGGTTTCGAACCCCCGACCCTCGCCTTGTAAGGGCGACGCTCTACCACTGAGCTAAGCACCCTTACAACCACCTTTCGGGCAAGCCGCTTAGTTTATGGCATCCTTGAGCGCTTTGCCAGCCTTGAAGGAAGGATTCTTCGAGGCCTTGATCTTGATCTGCTGGCCGGTGCGCGGATT
>JAFEEK010000455.1 GCA_018241165.1 Pseudomonadota bacterium | reverse complement strand
TCGGCGCGGATTGAATTTGTGATGGCGCAGCCGGCACGGAACTGCCGGTCGCGGGCACTACGTTCAACGCGACTGCGGGCAGTTGCGCGGTCTGCGCATTGTCGTGCGCGGTGTCCCACCACGCGATCGTGATCGGCGGCAGGGTCAAGGGGCCGGCCCGGTTCGGCACGATCGCGAACTTGCGCTCGCGCACGCCGTACAGCCACTGGCCGTCGTCCTTGTCCTGGGTGACGGGTTTGTCGGGATAGATGTCGGCGCCGTCGATCTTCGGCAATTCCAGTTTCGGCAACTGCTCGAAGCCCAGGCCCTGCGCTTCCAGCCGCAGGGTGAGCGTAAGCGGCTCGCCGACTTGCGCTTGTGTCGTGGCGTCGATGCCGGTTGCGGTCAGCGACATCGAACGCGCCGGCAACCAGGTGTCGTTGCCCGAAGCGGCCGGCCGCGGACGCACGTTCAGCGCAATCGCCGGCGACTGCGCGCCGATCGAACGCCCCTGATTGAAGAAGAATCCGCCGCCGTTCGCATCCACGGCATGACCGCGAAACACGATGGACGGCACGGTCATCGCGCCATTGTTCTCCGGCGTCAGCGCGTAGTGGCGCTCGACCACGTTGTAGCTTCGGCCGCCGACCTGGGCACGGTAATGGCTGTCCTGGCCGAGCTTGCGCACCACGGCGCCCTTGACCTGCGGATCGTCCAGATTGCCGTCGACGAGGTTCACGGCAAAATACAGTTTCACCGTCAGCAGCACCTGCTGCTGCACGTACGGCGACAACGGATCGGCCTGCGCCTCGACGAACACATCGCCGCCCGGCTGGCTGGCCGCTGCCGATGGCGCGGACACCACCAGGGTCAACGGTTGCGTTTGCTGGCCATCGACGCTCAACGCCGGAATCGTGAACGTACCGGCGCGTTTCGGCGACAGGCCCACCGCCCACAACATGCTGGAACTGCTCTTGCCGTTGACGATGTTCATGGACGACGAGCTTTGCGTGCCGGTCATGCCGAAGTCGCCGGACAGCGCGCTGAAGTCCGGCGCCTGCGCCCGCATGTCGCCGTCGACCTGGACATTGAGCGTGACCGTCTCGCCAAGCTGCATCTGGCTGCGATCCAGCCACGCGCGCACGCTCGCCGCCTGCGCAGTCGCGCAAATCCACAATGTCGCAAATGCGCATAATGCGGCAAATTGACGGAACCGTGGATTCATTCGCCTTCGTCCTGCGGCACGCGGCCGCCGTTCTTGCGGATTTCGTATTCGAGCCGGAACTTGCGCCGCAGCAAGCCGCCGGGATCGTCCGGCACGCGCTGCAACCATTGCTCGACGGCTTGATCCTTCTCGTTCTGGGCCTTGTCGCCTTCGCGTGCGCCAAGCTGCACCGGCTTGGGCTCGTCCTTCTTGTCGCCGGGCTTGGCGCCGCCTTGCTGCAGCTGGCGATTCATTTCCTTGCCGAAATCCTTGTCGGCCTCGCGCTCGGCTTGCTGCGCCTTGGCCTGCTCCTGCGCGGATGGCTGCGGCGCATTGTCCTGGCCCGACTGCTTGTCCTGCCCGTTCTTGCCAGCGTCGTTCTGCTCGCCGGATTTGTCTTGCCCATCGTGTTGGCCCGATTCTTTCTGGTCTTGCTGGCCGCCCGACTGCTGTTGTTGGTCGCCGTTTTGCCGGGACGAAGAATCCTGCTTGCCGTTCTGTCCGTTCTTGCCGTTCTGCTGCTGTTGTTGCTTTTGCTGTTGCTTTTGCTGCTTGAGCCAATCCTCGACGGCCTTCTTGTTTGCCTGCGCATCGTCGAGTTTCGGATCCTGGCGCAACGCCGAGTCGTAGGCGGCGATGGCCTTTTCGTACTGTTGCTGCTTGGCCAGCGCATTGCCGGAGTTGTACAGCGCCTGCGCACCGCCGGTCTTGCCGAAATCGGATTCGGCCGCTTTGAAATCGCCGGCGCGATACGCGGCCGCGCCGCGCAGTGCGGGATCGCGCGCCAACGCCTGCGCCTTGTCGGCATGTCCTGCATCGAGCTGCGCGCGCGCCTGCTGGTCGGGGCGCTGCCACAAGTCGCTCCACGAAAACGCGTTCGCGCGATCGGTGTGCGCGAGCAGTGCCAGCGGCAACAGCATCAGCCAGCCACGCCGGAATCCGAACGCAACGAGCGGCAACAACAGCAGGACCAGCCACGGGCCGCAGTCGAGAAAGCGCGCCGTGGTTGCGTCCACGGCACGCGCATTGGCCGCCGACGGCAAGGGCGCCGCGGCAAGCAATTCGTCGATGTCGCCGCTGCCGGCAGTCACGCCGGCGTATTGTCCGCCGCCGGCTTGCGCCACTGCCTGCAATGCCGACGCATCGAGTTTCGGCAACACGATATTGCCCGCGCCGTCTTTGAGGAATCCGCCTTGCGCGAGCGCAACCGGCGCACCCTGATCGGTGCCGATGCCTAGAATCGAAACGCTCACACCCGCCGCGCGCGCGCGGCTTGCCGCCATCGCCGCATCCGCACTGGCGGCGTCGGCGAGCAGCACGATCTGGCCACCGCCGGTTCCGGCCTGCCGGATCAGCTTCAGCGCAAGGTCGATAGCGCGGCCGGTATCGTTGCCGCTCGCCGGCATCACGGATGGATCGAGCGAATCGACAAGGTTCGTCACCGTGTGCGTGTCGTCGGTCAGCGGCGCGACCACGAACGCATCGCCGGCGTAGGCGATCAACGCGGTCTGCATGCCGCCGCTACGCGCGAGCATGTCGTCGAGCTTGAAGCGTGCGCGTTCGTAGCGGCTGGGCTTGAGGTCCTGCGCGGACATGCTCGGCGACAATTCCAGCGCGAACACGCGTGCGGCGCGATTCTCGAACAACGGTTGCGGCAGGCGCTCCCACGCAGGCCCGGCCAGCGCCACGCAGGCCACTATCCACGCGAACGCGACGAGCCAGCGCGGTACGCGCGAGCTGCGCGCGGCATCGCTCGCATCGAGCAGGTGCGGCAACAGATGCGCATCGACCACGCCGCGCCAGGCGCCGGCATCCGCGCCGTTGCGCGACACGGCCCGCCACAACAACGGCAACGCGGCCAGCGCGAGCAGCCACCACGGCCGCAGGAAATGAAAGTCGTGCAGGAACGCGCTCATTGCGCAAACCTCGCGCGCACGGCGCGCGGCAATGGCAAGACGCGTCCGGCCAGGACGAGCACGATCACGACGGCAAGCGACAACGGCCACCAAAACCATTCATCGACCGGACGAAACTGCTGGCCCTTGTCCGCCGCGGGTTCAAGTTTGTCGATCTCGCGATAGATTTGCGCAAGTTCCGCGGTGTCGTGCGCACGGTAGAACTTGCCACCGGTTTTTTCCGCCATCTGCGTGAGCAAGCGCGTGTCGATGTCCTGGGACGGATTCACGGTTTGCGGACCGAAGAATCCGCCGACGGTCATCGCGTCCGCGCCGATGCCGATGGTGTAGATTTTCACGTGTTCGGCCACCGCCAGCTCGATGGATTTGTAGGGATCGAGCACGCCGGCATCGTTGACGCCGTCGGTGAGCAGGATCAGCACGCGCTGGTCGCGCGGGCGCTGCTGCAGGCGCTTGATCGCGAGCCCGACCGCGTCACCGATCGCGGTTTGCCGGCCCGGCAGGCCGACCGAGGATTCGTCCAGTTGCTTGAGCACGGTGTCGCGGTCGAACGTCAGCGGCGTGAGCAGATAGGCCTGGCTGCCGAACACGATCAGGCCGACGCGATCGCCAACACGACGACGGATGAAATCGCCGGCGATGGCCTTCACTGCCGCATAGCGGCTTACCGCACGCCCGCCGATCTGCATGTCCGGCGTACTCATGCTGCCGGAGGCATCGACCGCGAGCAGCAGGTCGCGGCCGGTGCGCGCGACATCCTGCGGCGGACCAAGCCACTGCGGACGTGCAGACGCGCACACGATCAATGCCCACACCGCCAAAGCCAGCCAACGCCGCCACGACGCAACCGGAGCGGCGCCCGACGCCGCATCCATGCCATCGAGCGCATACGGCAGGCGCAAGGCAGCGCCGGCGTTGTCGCGCGCCGGCGGCAACAGCCGCGCCACGAGCCAGGGCAAGGGCAGCAACACGAACAACCACGGCCAGGCGAATTCAAGCATGCGCGGCTCCGGCAGCAAGCGCGTTGCGCGTGAAGCGCCGCACCAGCGCAACGAGGCCATCGGTGTCGTAGTCGGCGCGCGCGCGAAACGGCGCATCGATCAGCACCCGGCCGATGCCGTGGCGGAAATCCTCGCCGCCACCGCGCGCATCCAGGTATTCGAGCCAGCGCTCGCCGGCGAAGGCCGCGGCGTGCGCGTCGCGCAAGGAGAGCCGACGCAGGAAATGCGAGAGCGCGGCGGCGAGTCCTGCCGAATCATGCC
The DNA here is from genome assembly GCA_018241165.1 of Pseudomonadota bacterium. Lineage (GTDB taxonomy): Bacteria > Pseudomonadota > Gammaproteobacteria > Xanthomonadales > Rhodanobacteraceae > Rudaea. The sequence continues at coordinate 4,166 of JAFEEK010000455.1, read as the reverse complement.
GGTTCGCCTCGATGCAAACATCGAGTTCGCGCAACACGGCGCGTTCGTGCCGGCGGCGTTTGCGCAATTTGTGCAATTTATACAATGCAAAAATACCGAGGCCAATTGCCATGGCGGCCACCATCCACCAGCCCGGCGCGGGCGGCCACCAGCCCGGCGGCGGCGGCAAATGGATGTCGCGCAGGATCGGGCCGGACGGCGCGTTCATGCGGTCTGCGCCTGCACGATGCGGTCACGCACATCCGTGCCGAGTACGCGTGCGACGGCGGCGTCGGGATCTTCGTGCGTCTGCAACGCAACCCAGCGCAGGGCGCGTTTGGCGAGCAAGTCGAGCAAATGCGCGCGTTGCTGCCGGAACCAGCCCTGCCATTCGTTGCGCGTGCGTGCAGCGGCAAAATCCAGCAACACGCGGCCGGATGCGCCACGCAATGCGTAACGGCCGGGCGCCGGCGCGGCGAGTTCCAGCGTGTCTTCGAGCACGATTGCGGCCACGTCGCAGTGATCGGCCAGCAGCGAGAGCGGGCCTTGCGCGTCGTCGTCCGCAGAAAAACCGTCGCTGAGCACGATCACGCGGCAGCCCGGCCGCGCCAGACGGCGCGCGCGCAGTAGCGCCTGCGACAAAGGCGTGTGAACGTCGCGCTGTGCGGCGGCATCCCATTCGGCCAATGCGCGCAGCACGCGCAAGGCACCGCGTGCGCCACCGCCCGGTTTCACTTCGGCATCGATGCCACCGCCGAATCCGAGTGCGCCGACGCGGTCGCCGTTGCGCGCCGCGGTCCATGCGATCAACGCGGCTGCTCGCGCAGCTTGCACGGACTTGTAGCGCACGCGCGTGCCGAAACGCAGGCTCGGGTTCTCGTCGACGATCAGCAACGTGCTCTGTTCGCGTTCTTCCTCGAACAATTTGGTGTGTGGCTTGCCGCTGCGTGCGGTCACGCGCCAATCCATCTGCCGGATGTCGTCGCCGGGCTGGTAGATGCGCGACTCGGCGTAGTCCACGCCGCGTCCGCGAAAACGCGAAGCGTTGGTCGCGGCGTGGATGCCGGAAACGCGCGTCGCCGGCCGTGCCAGACGCCGTGCGCGCAGGCGCAGCGCGATCAATTCCGACAAATCGACCGCAACACCGCTTGTGGCTAGAGCGCTCACGGCAACGGGACGCGCGCGATCAGCGCGTCGATCACCTTGTCGCTGGTCACGCCTTCGGCCTCGGCTTCGTAGGACAACAAGATGCGGTGGCGCAGCACGTCGTGGGCGATCGCGTGTACGTCCTCGGGTGCGACGAAATCACGGCCGTTGAGCCAGGCGTGCGCGCGCGCGCAACGATCCAGCGCGATGGTGCCGCGCGGACTGGCGCCATAGGCGATCCAGCGTTGCACGTCATCGCCATAGGCTTTCGGTTTGCGCGAGGCCAGGGTCAGCTGCACCAGGTATTCCTCCAGCGCCGGCGCCAGATGCAGGCCAAGCACCGCGTCGCGCGCGGCGAAGATCTGCTGCTGATTCACCACACGCTGCGGCGGCGCGCTGGCGTGCAATTGCTCGCCGGCACGCGTGCGCGCGAGCTTGAGGATCGCGGCTTCGGCGGATGCATCCGGATAGTCCACGCGCACGTGCATCAGGAAACGGTCGAGCTGCGCTTCGGGCAGTGGGTACGTGCCTTCCTGCTCGATCGGATTCTGCGTCGCCATCACCAGGAACAGTTGCGGCAACGGATACGTCGTGCGCCCGACCGTGACCTGGCGCTCGCCCATCGCCTCAAGCAGGGCCGACTGCACCTTGGCCGGCGCACGGTTGACCTCGTCGGCGAGCAGCAGGTTGTGGAACACCGGTCCGCGCTGGAATTCGAAACTGCCGGCCTGCGGGCGGTAGATTTCGGTGCCGGTCAGATCCGCCGGCAGCAGGTCCGGCGTGAACTGGATGCGATGGAAGTCGCCTTCGATGCGCGCGGCCAGTTCCTTGATCGCGGTCGTCTTGGCCAGACCCGGTGCGCCTTCGACCAGCAGGTGGCCATCGGCGAGCAGCGCGATCAGCAATCGATCGACCAGTGCTGACTGGCCGATGATGCAGCGCGATAGCTCGCCGCGCAACGCGGAAAATGCGGCAGTCAACGGGCCGCGAACAGGGGATTCGGTCATGTCCATGGGATCGTGATTTGGGTAGTGAATGATCGCACGGACGCGCGCATCCGGCGCCGTTATGACAGCGACGGCGTGCAAAGGTTTCCGGATTTACTGCGCCAGAGTGGCGACCGCGGCATCTACCGTCTGCGGCTTGCCGATCAGCCATCCCTGCGCATACTGGCAACCCAGTTGCTTGAGCTGGGCCAGGTGTTCGGGCGTTTCCACGCCTTCGGCCACGACATCGCAACCCAGCGCCCCAGCCATACCGATGACCGCGCGCACGATCGCAAGGCAGCGCGGATCCTCGAGCTGGCGGATGAATCCCTGGTCGATCTTGATCGTGTCGAAAGCGAGTTTGTGCAGGTGCCCGAGATTGGAATAGCCAGTGCCGAAATCGTCCAGCGCCACCTGCATGCCGGCCTTGTGCGCGTGTTCGATCAACGTCGCGATCTGTCCATAGTCCAGGACCAGGCTTTCGGTAATTTCGATTTTCAATTGCGCCGGCTGAACGGCGTGCTCGCGAAGTTGTACCAGCACGCGCTCGACATAATCGGCATCGCCGACTTGCCGGCCGGAAACGTTGAACGCGATGAATGGCTTTACGTGCGGAGCCTGGTCGGCTATGCGGCGCAAGGCAACGCAAACTTCGCGCAGCACATATTCGCCCACGGGCACGATCAACGAAGTTTCTTCGGCGAGCGCGATGAAATCGGCCGGCGATACCACGCCGCGTTCCGGATGCGTCCAGCGCGTGAGCGCCTCGTAGCCCGCAAGACTGCCGCTGGCGATGTGCTGAACCGGCTGCAGGCGGATTTCCAGTTCGCGCTTTTCCAGAGCATTTCGCAACTGGCTTTCCAGCCGGATCTTGTCCAGTGCGCGCGATGCTTCGTGGCTGGCCGATTCCGGCGACGCCACGGGTGCATTGCCGGTAAATGTTGCCAGCGCGGTGCGGTAGCGCGACAGCTGGCTGAGCAGCAGCGCACGCACCACCGGATCCGCGGCAGTGAGCCGCTCGGCGAATTGGGCGCGGTCGATCGGCGTGAGTACGCATCCGGAAAGTGCGGTCACGGTGGCGGTGCGCCGGGAATCGTCCAGCACCGCCATCTCGCCAACCAGGGCGCCGGCCGACAAATCGCCGAGCAACACCGGAGACCCATCCCGTTCGGCGGTGATTCGCAAGGTGCCGGATTCGATCAGGAACGCCGTGCTTGGCGTGTCGCCTTCCCGAAAAAGCACTTCGCCCGGTTTGAGTTCGATCCGGTATGCAGTGGCCATGCGCGCCATTCCCCCTGCTGCCATGCTAGCAGGAATGCCGGCAAAAAAAGGGCCGCCCTGGAGGCGGCCCGTAGTTCGATTGAACGATTGCCGTTACGGTTGAAACGCTGCCGTACAGCTCATGTTGGAATTGACGGTAACTGTCGCTGCCAGCGCGGTCCCGGCCGACGCGCAAGCACCGCCCCACTTGACACCAGTACTTGGGGCGATTGGCGCCGCCGTAACAGTCACAGCGGTACCGTTGGCAAACGAGCCGGAGCAGCTCACGGAATTCGATGCCGAAGTCATCGCGCAGGAAACTCCGGCAGGCGTGCTCGATACGCTGCCATAACCAGTCGTTTGCGTATTCAGCTGCACGGTCAGGTTGTAGTTGCTGCTGCCGGAACCTGTGCAACCGGTCGGCGGCGGCGACGTGCCCAAGGTGCAAGGATCAATTCCCTTCAAGTTGACCGTCGCGGTCGGCGAACCGGTTGAGGTGGTGAAGGCGCAACTGCCCGTTCCCGGTGCGCCCGCGATGTTCAGATTCGCGGTGATGTTCACCGTCGTCTGACCCGCCGCGTTGGTCACGCCAGGCCCGCTGACAATGCCGGCGTTGGTGCACGTGCCGGTCAACTGCGCACCCGGAACCGGCGTGCCGTTGCCATTGAGCAAGGTCAACGTGACCAGACCACCAGTGCCGCCCAGCTGAGAAGGCTTGGCGAGCAAGATCAAATTGCCACTCGCGACGATGGGTGCCGAAGCTGTCGTATTACCGGCAGTAAACGACAGGCTTGG
>JAFEEK010000454.1 GCA_018241165.1 Pseudomonadota bacterium | reverse complement strand
CCGATCCGTTGCCGGCCTCGCCCATCGGCCAGGCCGCCTGCGGCGACAACACGCCGACGCAGATCGTGGCGTACAAGGGCAGTGGGCAAACCACGCCGATCAATACCGCGTTCGGCAATCCGCTCGTGGCGCGCGTGCAGGACGCGCTCGGCGGCGCGGTGATGGCGTCGCAAGCGGTCACGTTTGCGCCGCCGGCGAGCGGCGCATCCGCAACGCTCGGCACGCTCAGCGGCAACACCGATTTCAACGGCACGCTCGGCACCACGGCCACGGCCAATGGCCTGGCTGGCAGCTATGCGGTGAATGCCAGCAGCGGTGCGCTGAATGCCGGTCCGGGATTCGCCCTGACCAATGACAAGGGCACGGGAACGCTGGTGTGGGATACGACGAGCTTCGTCTATTCGGGCAGCAATGTCACCCCGACGGCGCACATTTCCGAGGAGTCCGGCGCAACGTGCACGTTTACGCCGGCCAGCGTCGGACCCAATGTCGGCTCGTATAGCGTGGCGGCGAATTGCGCCAGCGCCAATTACACGGCATCCGGAAGTACCACGGTATCCATCACCCAGGCCAGCGCCACGTTCGCGTTGTCGCATCTGGTGCAGGCCTATGACGGCGCGCCGAAGTCGGTGTTGGTGACGCCAACGCCTTCGACCGTCAGTTACTCGGTCAGCTATGTCGGCACCGGTTCGACCAGTTACGGACCGAGCATGCAGGCGCCGGTACAGGTCGGCACCTACATGGCCACGGCAACGTCGACCAACCCCAACTACGCGGGCAGCAACAGCGCCGCCTTGCAGATCGTGGCCGGCAGCGGCGACATCGCGCTGGTGGTCAATGGTCCGGTCGATCCGATCCATGTCGGCGACCCCGCGCAATTCGCCGCAACGATGCTGGCCAATCCGGCCTTGCATCAGGGCCAGACGTTCGCCTACCGGTTGCTGCTGTCCAAGTCGGCTGGCGATGCGCCGCTGGCACTCAGCGACATTTCCAAGATGGAAGTCTTTTATGGCGGCAACTGGGTCGACATGACCACGATCATCGGCGGCCCGTTGCCGCTGGTGCCTGATGGCAGCGGCAACCTCGTCTATACCTTCCCGGATGGTATCCCGGGCTACACCAACGGGTTCCCGATCCTCGATCCAAGCTGGACCTGGAACGTGCGCTTCACGTTTGCCACCAAGGGCACGTACACCACGGGCTGGACGCTCGAAGACGGCATTACGCATGCGGCGATCAACCCGCCGGTTACCGGTTCGGCCGCGGTGGTCGTGCTCGATGCGCTGCCGCCGACCGACATCCACCTCGTGCTGGGCGGCCCGGCCGAGGCCGTACAGGCGAACACGCCGGTCGAGTACACCGGCACGATGCTGGCCGATCCTTCGCAGCATGTCGGCGAAAACTTCTTCGTGCGCGTGAAGATCGGCAAGGCCGGCGGCACGCACGCGTTGACCGCAGCCGACCTGTCGGCGGTCGAGATCTACTACCAGGGAAGCTGGCAGCCATTGCCGGCGGGTTCGTTCCAGCCCGACGGCAGCGGCAATCTTGTGTACGACTTCCCGCAGCCGGCCGATCCGAGCGGATTCCAGATCCAGGATCCGCAATGGACCTGGAACTTCCGCATCACTTATGCCGACACCGGCGTGTACACCGCCACGGCGAACGTGATCCACGCCGCCGATGCGGGGCAAGCTTCGCCGCAGGTGTTCGCCAGCGCCGCGATTTCCACCACCGTGATCGCGCAGGTGATTCCGCCGCCGACGATGAGCCTGGTGCTGCTCGGCCCGGTCGATGACGTGCTCGTGCATGCGCCGGCCGAATACACCGGCACCATCGTCGCCAATCCGGCGCAGGTGAGCGGACGCACGTTCTATGTGCGCGTGCGCCTGTCCAAGAACGGCGGCGCGGTGGCGATGACGCCCGCGGACCTTGAAAAGATGGAGCTGTACAACGGCGGCTGGGTCGACGCGACGACGCAGATCAAGGCGGTGATGCAGGCGGACGGCAACGATCTCGTCTATTACTTCCCGCAGCCCAATGCCGCATTCAGCATCGATCAGACGGTATGGAGCTGGCATTTGCGCTTCACCTACGCCGATGCCGGCGTCTACTCGGCGAACGCGGACGTGATCGATTCGACCGACGCGCCGCTGCTCGGCGCCGCGTCGCTCGCCAACGCCGCGATCGACACGACGGTCATCGCCCCGAGCCTGACCCTGGGCGGACAGACCGCGGGCGCGGTGACGGATGCCTCCACGCCGCTGTACACCTACACGCAGGCGACCACGCATCTGAGTGGCCCTGCACTGGGCGAAAACGTGCTCGCCAACATGGTCGTCACGCGTGGCGGCGGCGCCACGGCCGGCGATGTGGACCTGGACTACTTCGCGCTCACGCAGGAAAGTCCGAGTTGCGTCGCCACCGCTTCGCCAACCAACGGCTGGTGGTGTCCGCTGCTGCTCATCGACAATGGCGACGGCACGCTCAGCGGCAGTTTCGGACCGCCCACCACGGGCTTCCCGCTGACCGATGGCGTTACCTCGTACTTCCGCTCGCTCTACCACCATGGCGGGCAGTACACGGTGGCCGTGTCGCTCGATGGCATCACTTCGGGCGCCGGCTACGCCAGCGCGAACCAGACCATCGATGTGGCCCAGCTCGCGCTCGGCACCAGTGGTCCGGCGAGTGCCAACACGGGCGCTACGGTCGACTCGTCATCGACGCTGACCAACACCGGGACGGCGGCAATCAGCGGCGGCTCGCCCGCGCCGGTCAACGAAAACGTGATCGGCCAATTCACGATAGCCTCCAGTGCCGGTGCATTGGCGACCAGCGACCTGACGTTGAGCTACCTCAATCCGCTGACCAGCGCCTACGACACGATCGCGTTGACCGCCAACGGCGACGGCACGCTCAGCGGCAGCTTCGGCCCATCCGGAGGATTCCCGGTCGCGGCCGCTTACAACGCCACGTCGCTGTTCCGCACGGTGTTCGCCAAGGCCGGCAACTACACGGTCACGACGCGCATCGTCGGCGTTGCCAGCAACGCCTTGTATGCGCAGGCAGCGCAAGCGGTGGCCGTGAGCGCCAGCACGTCGGCCATTGCGATCGACGCGGCCTCGCTGTCGCAGACGTACAACGGCGGCACGCATCCGGTGATCGTCAACACCACGCCGGCGGGCCTGGCCTACACCGTCACCTACGATGGCAGCGCGACGCCGCCGACGAACGCGGGCGACTACACGGTGGTCGCCACCATCACGGCGTCCGGTTACAGCGGTACGGACACGCAGACACTGCATGTCGCCAAGGCGGTCGGCACGGTCACGTTCGGCGCAACGAACTTCACGTTCGATGGCACCGCGCACTCGACCACGGCCGTGATTGCGCAGGAGCCGGGCAATGCGACTGCCTGCGTGCTCACGCCGGCCGGTGATTACCCGCGCCTGCATGCCGGCAGCACCAGCGTGAGCGCGGCATGCAGCGGCACGAACTACACCGCCAGCGCGAGTACGTCGCTCGTCGTGTCGCCGTTGCCGGTGACGCTGACGCTGTCGGGCCTGGGTTCGTACGTCTACGACGGTTCCGACCATGCCGCGATGGCATCCGTCGGCGGCGCGGTAGCCGGTTATCCGGCCACGCTGACGATCACCTACAACGGCGGCTTGACCCAGCCGAATGCGGTAGGCGTCTACAACGTGCTGGCGACGCTGAATCCGGGCGACTACACCGCCAGCCCGGCGAGCGGCACGATCCAGATCACGGCAGTGCCGACGCCCAATGTCGTGGTTTCGATCAGCGATGGCCGCGATTACGTGCAGTACGGCAAGAAGCTGGTCTACACGATCGTGCTGGTCAATACCGGCACCGGCACGGCAAGCAACCTGGCCGTCGACGACGTGCTGCCGGTCACGCTGACCTCGGCGACGTGGAAGTGCGCCAGCCTCAGCAGCGGTGCGACCTGCGGCGCGACCGCGGGCAGCGGCGACTTGCACGACATCGCCACGCTCCCGGCGAATGGCGTGCTGATCTACACGCTCACCGCGATCGTCAATGACGACCAGTCGCTGGCCACGGACGTGATCGTCGACACGGTCACCGCCGGCAGCGCCAGCGCGAGCGACACGACCCAGGCCGTGATCTTCCGCGATGGCTTCGAGACCGGCGGCGACGGCGCGCAGGAAACCGGTTTCGCGCAATCGGCACTGACGCAGCTCGATGATGTGTCATCGACGCAGTCGCTCACGCCGGGCGCGTCCAGCGTGCAGGGCATTCCGCAGCACTGGTTGCGCGGCACGGATGCGTCCGGTCGAACGGTGTTCGGCGTGGATGTCCTGCACGTGGGCAAGCTCGACCTGATGCGACTGTCGGTCAGCGACGACAACGGCAATCTCGTCCCCGGCGACTGGCAGCCTTTGGCGCAGTTCGCGCTGGGCTTGAGCGGCAGCGCCGGCAAGTACCAGATGCGCGCCGGCGGTCAGGTGCGCCTGCAATTGGCCCTGCCGAGCTGGGCCAGTTTGCCGATCACGGTCTATGCCGTGCATTGATTGTCAGGACTCGCTATCCGGTCAAGGAAGACCGGATGGCGCATCGGCAGCGATGCCGGTCGCGTGCGCGCACGCGATGCGCGGTCAACCACAGGGGATCGGCCAATGAATCTTCTTTCCGCATTTCGCGGCGCTGCCCGCGTCGCTGCAACGCTTGGCGTGTTGGTTGCCACACCGCAAGTCCACGCCGCCGATTGGTACACATCTCCATCTGGCAGCGACGCCAGCGCCTGCGCCAGCGCAGCAACGCCATGCAAGACCATCCAGGCCGCGATCAACAAGGCCGCGGCGAACGACACCGTGCATGTGGGGCAGGGCTCGTACCCCTGGGCCGGCACGATCAAGATCGCCACCAACGGATTGAAACTGATCGGCGACAACTCGCCGTTCGCCTCGTCCAGCACGCCCGGCAACGTTTCGCCGGCTGCCAATGCGTCGCAACTGGCGGCGGCAACCTCCGGCGGCACCGGCATGATCTGGATTGCCGGTGCGCAGGATGTCGATGTCGAAAACCTGCTCCTGCAGGTCAATCACGGCAACTCCAACGAGGGCATCGTCACGACCGGCAACGCAAGTGGGCTGATCCTGCGCAACAACTATTTGCGCATCAACGCCTCTTATGGCGGAAAGCGCAATGCGATCTCGCTGAACATGGCGGCGGGCAGCAGCTCCGACCAGAATTCGACGGGCTCGGGTCCCGCCGGGCCGATCTACGTGACCGTGGATGGCAACGTCGTGCAGCCGGCGGCGAATTCGCAATCTGCGATTTCGTCGCGCGCAATCATCGGCGACACCGTGGCCGGCATATTCCACGCGAACCAGGTCGCCGCGTCCACGCAGGATATTCGCCTGCGCTTCATGACGAACGTGAGCGGGCGCGGATCGGGGCTCGATTTCGACGCCAACTATGTCTTTGGCGCCGGATTCTGGCTGATGTCGCCGAACGACGATACCGCGTCAATCCATATCCACGACAATTCGTTCATCGCACCCGGCGCGCCGGGTGGTCCGGCGTCACCGCTCAATGCCAGCAGTCTGCCGGATCCGGATTTCTCCAGCCTGAAGCTGGTTGGTGGCAGCAATCCGAACGTCGTCGTGGAAAACAACCTGTTCACGGGCTACGCCAATTTCTATCGCGGCGTGTGGATCCAGAACTGGATCGGCGTGACCATCCAGGACAATGCGTTTACACCGAACACCAACTACAACGGTTGGTCGACGGCGGTGCTCGTCGGCAACAAGGAAGTCTGGAACGGCACGCCGGCCCCGCGCCAATTGGCGGTGACGATGCTGCGCAACACGTTCAATGCCGGCTACGCGAATGCGAACAGTCGTGCCGTCGTCTTCATCGACGACAATGATGCCAACGGCACGGCGACCGCCGGTACCTTGGCCGTCGGCGACGGCACGGCCGCGAACGCGAACAATTTTGCAGCCGGGCTGAAGTGGTACATCGGCCTGGACGAACACACCTGCAACGCGACAAATTGTTCGAATGCGGCTCCGACGGGTTCACCGCTCGGCCCGGGCATCAATTATTCGGGCAGTAGCCAGGCGACGCAGTGGCGCCCGTTCAAGTTCGATGTTGGCGCCTGCGGCAATAAATTCGCCGGCAAGCTTGTTGCGGACATGACGCAGGCCGAATACAACGCCATCGCCGGCCACGTCTACGATAAGGCAGACAACAGCGCCTTGGGCACGGTCGATTATTGCAGCCTGCCGATCACGAGCGGCACGATCGTGTTTGCGCCGGCCAGCTTCATTTACGACGGCACCGCGCATGCGATCACGGCGACCTTGCAGGAAGATGCCACGGCGGTTTGCACGGTGACGCCATCGAGCGTGACCGATGCCGGCGACACGCCGGTCAGCGCGACGTGCGTCAGTTCCACTTACAACGTCAGCGGCAACGGCACGGTACATGTGGACAAGGCCGCGGGCACGGTTAGCTGGGGTGCGCTGTCGTTCGTTTACGACGGGTCTTCGCCCACTGTGACAGCGACGCTGGCCGAGGATGGCAGCGCGTGCACGGTTAGCGGAGCCGTCGGCCCGAACGCCGGTGCCTATCCGGTGCACGCCGATTGCAGCGGCGTCAACTACACCGCGAGTGCCGACAACACGGCGCAGATCGCCAAGGCCAGCCAGGCCATCACGAACTTCGTGGCCACGCCTTCCAATCCGACCTATGCGCCGAACGGCACGTTCACGGTTTCGGCAAACGGGGGCGGCTCGACCAGCGCCGTGACGTTCGGCAGCACCACGCCATCGGTATGCACGGTCAGTGGCGGCACGGTCGCCATGTTGTCTGCGGGTGGCTGCGCGTTGACCGCAAATCAAGCTGCCGACGGCAACTACGATGCAGCGCCGCAGGTCACGCTGAACGTGACGATCAACGCACCGCTTCTGCCGGATCTGGCCATTGCCATCGATGACGGGCGCACCTATGTCCAGTTCGGCAAGGCGCTGGACTATACGATCCTGGTCAGCAATGTCGGCAATACGAATGTCGGCGGCGCCAGTGTCGATGTCGTCATCCCCGCCACGCTGACCGGCGCGACCTGGACCTGCGTGGCCGATGCGCATTCGACTTGCGGCAGCGCCAGCGGGAGTGGCGACCTGCACGATACCGGCGTGTCGGTGGCGCAGGGCGAAAGCGTCACCTATACCATCCATGCGACCGTGAATGACGATCCGCTGTCGGGTACCGACCAGATCGTGGTTGCGGCCAGCGTGACCGCATCCGGCGACACCGATTCGTCAAACGACCACGCCAGCGATACCACGACGGCCGTGATCTTCCGCGATGGATTCGAAGTCGGTGGTGATGGCGCGGAGAACGCCAGCGGGCCGTAACTACCCGCTGGCATCAATCCAGCCGCTTGCGCGTGCGCGCGATCGCGATGCCGAGCAAGACCACGATGAAGACGCCGAGCGCGGCCAGTTCCGGCCACAGCTCGGCGAGCGTCGCCGCGCGCAACGCGATGCCGCGGATCAGGCGCATGAAATGCGTCATCGGGAAAATCTCGGCCAGCCACTGCGCCGGCCGCGGCATGCCGTCGTAGGGAAACATGAAACCGGACAGCAGGATCTGCGGCAGGAACGTGAAGAACGCGAGCTGCATGGCCTGGAACTGGCTCTTGGCCAGCGTCGACAGGAACACGCCGAGCGCCAGCGAGGCAATGATGAAAATCAGCGAGGCGACGTAGACGTCGACGAGGCTGCCGCGGATCGGCACATGGAAGATCACCACGCCGAGCAGCAGAACCAGGGTCACCTGTACCAGGCCGATGCCGACGAACGGCAGCACCTTGCCCACGGTCAGTTCCGCAGGCGATACGGGCGTGGCGATCAGGAATTCCAGATTGCCGCGTTCGCGTTCGCGCACCAGGGCCATCGCCGTGAACAGCACCATGGTCATGGTCAGGATCACGCCGATCAAGCCGGGTACGGTG
>JAFEEK010000453.1 GCA_018241165.1 Pseudomonadota bacterium | reverse complement strand
GCGCTTGCAGTTCCTCGTAAAGCTGCGCGATGCACGCTTCCAGCCACGTGCCTTCGATCTTGAGTGGCAACTCCGACAGGCGAAGACCGAGCAGTTCTTCTTCGGGAATCGTCGCCAGGTCGATCGTGGACATGGCGCCGCGATCGGGCACTGACCTCGCAGCTTCAGATTGTTTGTCGGGCATCGGGCGTCAATTCATCAGGTGCGGCGAGCGCAACCTGGTCGATCATGCCGCTGTCGCGTCGAGTTGCCAAGTGCGCGTGATGCAGATCGCACATCGGATCGTGAGGATTTGCGATCTCGCCATCGCAATCCCGTCGAAAACCGTGCTCAGGCGGATTCGATGGCGAAATCCGTCAATCGAATCCGTCGCTGAAGATCGAGTCCTGGAGCTCATGTGCTCCGATGTCGACCGTGCCGAATACCACGCGGGCGCGGCCGCCAACATCAACACTGCCGGTGCCGCCGGGCGGATTGTTGTCTCCGGCATCGCGCAACGGCGAGTCGCCGCGCAACCGGTAATCGCCGTTGCCGACAAAGCCGGGATCCATATTGAGGTTCGCGATTTGGATCAGGTTCACCGTGCTGGTATCCATCGAACAAATGTCATTGTGCGCCAGCGTAATGGCTACGCTGATGTTCACGAAAATGTGAAGGTCGTCACCTGTGTTGCCGCACAACACATTGTTATAGGCATTGATTGCTCCCGACTGAGCCGACAGTTGGACCGGAGCAAACTTGCCAGCCAAAATTACGCCGTTGCCGGAAACGGTATTGCCGACAAATTCAAGACTTCCGCTGCCATCGGTGCCACCGGTGGAGAAATTTGCCATGGGAACCCAAGCATCATTGACCATGTTGCCGACGAACAAACTGTTGCGTACCGAGATCGATCCTTCGTTGTAGGCCTGTATCGATAGACCGGATACATTGTCGCGCACCGCAATCCGCTCCAGACTGATTTTGCCGACATACCCAACGGTACCCCCAAGATCGATTGGCGCACCGATGCCGCCATTTGTTCCGTTGCGAAAGGTCATTGACGTGATGCTGATGTCCGCAGTCGACCCCGGTGAAATTCGCAACAAGGCCTTGGTGCCTTCGCCATCGACGACGGTCAATTCCGAACTGTTGAACGGCAAATAGCAGGGATTGCCCTGCGCGTAACGATAGCCACCGCGAATGGCCAGGCTGTGCGGCTCGTTGCTGTAGAACGTGAATCCATTGGCCGACGCAGGCTTGTATATGCCACGTGCGATCTTGATGGTGTCGGCTTCGCCATTGTTCTTTGCGCTGTCCAACGCGGTCTGCAGTTCGGTAGACGTTGTCGCGCAAAATACCGCAGCATGGGTAACGCCGTTGACCGCGATCAGACCCACGACCGCAACCATCCAGCGGCACAGCTCGCGCAGCCGACGCGCCGCGATTCGAACCCGCATCGTTTTCGGATCGAACGACGAAGGCGCTGCCTGCTGAGATATCAACGACTGCATGAGCGGCTCCTGGTTGCCGCGGAGTTCCCGTGCAGTCTGGCCGTGGCCACGCCAGCGCACTACTGGCAAATGCCGGTAATCGCGTGCTTATCGATGAGCAGCCCGATCGCGATCGCGGCAACACGAAACATGCATCAGCCCGCCCAGCAAGCCGACCAGTTCGACCTGGCGGTGCACGCCGGTCTTGTGGAAGATCTGCTCAAGGTAAGCACGCGCGGTGCTGGTCCGGATATGACAGGCCGCCGCCGCTTCGGTCAGCGTGTGTCCGGCGGCCAACTCGATCGCGAGTTTGCTCTCGGCCGGCGACAAATCGAAAAGTACGCGCAATATGCCCGGGTCGGGACGTCGATGCGACGCACTCGATGCGCTCATTACGAGCAGGCAGGTGTTGCCGGAAAAAATGTCGAGCGCGGCCCCGGCCAGTGGGATGACGTGCACGATTCGCCCGGGCGAGTTTCGGTTGGGCGGCAACGCAATCGAACGTGCATCGGACTCGCCACGCAGGATTGCGCCCAGCAGGATATCGCCCGCCGCATCTCCCAGCACCACGCGCTCATTGCCTCGGGTGCCGATCAGTTCGGCTGTCATCCATTCATTGACCTGACGCAGGCGACCGGCCCGGTCGAGCAAGGCGGCGGGGGCGCCAAGCGCAGACATCGCTTGCAATGCGCCGTACGCGCGTTCGAGTCCGATACGGGTGGCGATCAATCCGGCGCGGACGATGTGCGGGCGCAGGCCGCACAGACGTGCAAGTTGTGCCTCGCTGTGGCGACCTTGCGCGATGTTGCGCTCGAAGGTCAGGATGATGGCGTGGGTGCCTGGCATGGGTATGGCCGTGCCGACCTGCCAGGCCAACCCTTGTCGATGGAATGCGCGATAGACACCGTCCTGCTCGAGCTGCTGCCGTGACATCAGGTCGTCGACACAATGGAAGTATTGCTCGCCGACGCTGGCTTGGATCAGGCGATCCGGATCGCGTTCGCTGCATTTCCACACGTCGGTGCGCGAGAGCGTCTCGATCACCTCACGCACGCGTTCGGTGGCCTGCCAGCGCGGCGCAGCAACGCCATCAAACAACAACAGGGTGCTGCTCGCCGATTCGGACAGTTCGCACAGCGCATCGAGCACGCGCGGCCATCGCTCTGGCACGAATGCGGCTTCGTAGATGGATTCGACCAACGCTGCGGACTTCATGCCGTACCCTTGAAGACAGCACGGTTGCAAAACGCTTGTGCGGCACGCCCAGCGAGTATCATGCCGCAACTCGATACAGGCCTTGACTCAAGTCAAGCGCGGCAGGCAGCAAAGCCGCGGCGGAGTCAGTTCGTGCGAGGACAGCAGCGCTGTTTCGATTCAGGGAAGTGCAGGTATCGCCAGACTGCGATCCGCGTCGCCCGTTGCGCCGGTGCGCAAATTCGGCGGCAAATGCCCGACATCTCCCACCGACAACACCTTGAAACGGCCATCGCGCTCCACGCGAATGCGCGTGATGCTGGCATTGCCCACGGACATTTCCAGCCAGGCCTTGGTATCCACGCCCAGCGCACGCGTCACCAGATAGCGGATCACGTTGCCGTGGCAGACCATCAGGTCGGTTTGCCCGCCATCGGTCGATGGCCGGAACCATGTCGCAAAAACGCGATCCAGCCGCGCCGCGCAAGCTTTCATGTCGGCCGGCTTATCGTGCGCGGTAACCTCGACGCGACGCGTCGGCGGCGTGCACTCCGCCAGGTCGTCGACAATCTGGAAATGTCGCCCGGGAAAACTGCCGGCGATGGCGGCCGCCGTATCGCGTGCGCGATTCATCGGACTGACCAGCATCGAGTCAAAATGACCCGGTATTCCTGCCAGTCGCGCGCCGGCCAGATACGCCTGGGCCACGCCGATTGGCGACAGGTGCGGGCCGAGTTTCGGATCGGCAGACGCATCCTCGACGTAGTTGCCATGACGCACGAGAATGATGGTGCGTGCCGCGGGTGTTTGCGATTCGCCCGCGTGCGCAACAGCGGTCAGGCACAAACACATCAACATCAGCAGGAAAATCTTCATGGTCGCGTTTGCTCCGTTCGCGCCGATGGCATGCTCGGCAATGCGGCTAGGATAACCCGCATCGACGGACGCGAACCGCCGCAGGCAGCATTCCGGCACGCATTGCGGGATTGACTTGCCTGCGCCCGCCCCCACATCGCAGTCCTGTCCATACCATACGACACCCATGACTTCTCCTGCCCCGCTCCGCATCGATTTCGTTTCCGACGTGGCCTGCCCGTGGTGCGCCATCGGCCTTGCCAGCCTGCAGCAGGCGCTGACCCAGCTTGATGGAACCTTGAAAGCGGAAATCCACCTGCAACCGTTCGAGCTGAATCCGAACCTGCCGTTCGAGGGCGAAGACGCCACCGAACACCTGATGGGCAAGTACGGCATCGGCGAAGAACAACTCGAAGCCAATCGCGCCGCGATTCGCGAGCGCGCCGCAGCGCTCGGGCTCGCCTTCAACCTGCGCAAGGGCAGCCGCGTCTACAACACGTTCGACGCACACCGCCTGCTGCACTGGGCCGAACTGCAAAACAACGAGTTGGCGCTGGTACTCAAGCGGGCGCTATTGCGCGCCTACTTTGGCGACGGCGAAAACGTGGCTGATCGCGACGTGCTCGTGCGCATCGCGCGCGAAACCGGACTCGATGCGGACGCCGCGCGCCGCGTGCTGGACAGCGATGAATTTGCCGACGCCGTGCGTGCGCAGGAACGTCACTTCCAGCAGGCCGGCATCCAGTCCGTGCCGGCGACCATCGTCAACGGGCAATACCTGATTTCCGGCGGGCAGCCGCCGGAAGCGTTCGAACGTGCGCTGCGCGAAATAGCCGCCGCAGACCCGACACCCAAGTCCGCGATACATTGAATTCAGGCATCACGTTTTGCGCGCCGGCGCCGCATCCGCAACCAGCGCATCATGCCGTAGGATAGCCGCACCTTTTCCTCGCCGACCGGCAAGTCGGCGTGGGCGAAAATCCATGTCGATTTGCTGAACGCGATCTGCTGTTCCGGATACACGCTGCGATGGCCGATGATGAGATACGCCGCTACGCAGGCACCCGCGACGTACAGCGTTGAATCGGCGCCAAACAATTCCACCCCCATCAGGATCGCAGCCATCGGCGCATTGGATGCCGCCGCCACCACCGCAACCAGCCCCACCGCCGCGCCGAGCGCGGGCGCAAGGCCGAACCAGTGCGCAAACGCGCCGCCGGTCACCGCGCCGATCACGAATTGCGGCGTGACGATGCCGCCGTAGAAACCCGATCCCAGCGTGATTGCGACGAGCAGGGCCTTCCACAAGAATGCAAAGTACGGAACCGCGTCGCCCTGCAAGGCGCGATCCATGACCGGCAGGCTCAAGCCCAGGTACGAGGTCGGGATCACGAGGATCAGCAACGCTACCACGACTCCACCGATCGCCGGGACCAGCGGCTGCCACAACGCGAACCGCTGTTTTATCCAGCCAAACGCCTGTTTCGCCCGTTGCAGCAGTTCCACGAACACCCAGGCGACCGCGCCGCACAGCACGCCGATCAGCACGGTTTTCAGGAACAGCAACTCGGTGAACTGCCCGCGGAAGTCGACGGCGTATTGCGGATACGGCACCCCGAGGTAACGCGCGACTTCGAACGCGGTGACGCCGGCGACGATGCCGGGAAACAGGAAATCGTGGCGGATGCGTCCGATCGCCAGCATCTCCACGCCGTAGATCGCGCCCGCGATCGGCGTGCCGAATACGGCGGAAAATCCCGCGCTGACACCGCAGGCCAGCAGGCGCTTGCGCATCTCGCGGTTCAGGCCCAGCGTACGACCCACCGCCGCAGCCAGGCTCGCGCCGATGTGCGCGCACGGGCCTTCCTTGCCCGCCGATCCGCCGCAGGCCAGCGTGATCAGGGCCGCGACCGGTTTGATCCACATCGTGCGGAACGGCATCTTGCCGCGCTGTTCGTTGACCGCGACGATCGCGTTGTCGACGAACTGGCTGCGGCGTAACCGGTAGCCGTAATGCAGCAACAGGCCATTCGCGAATCCGCCCAACGGCAGGCCCAGCGCCAGCATCCACCACGGCGCCGCATAGGCGTGGCCTTCCGTCGCAAACAATGCGCGCAGGAACAACGTGCAGCCGGCACCGACCAGCGCGCCGGTGACCATCGACAACACCAGCCATTGCGCCACGGTCGCCAGCATCACCACGGGTTCGGCAAGTCGGAAGCGGCGCATGTCGGGTGGCCAGGAACGGGTCCGGCCCATTATGTCTGCTATTGCTCGCGCTGATCCAATTCGTTGTGGATCAGCAGCACGCACTGCGAGGCGAACAGCATTTTCGCGCCAAGGCTGATCTTCTCGGCGCCCAGGCGCTCAAGCGTGCTGAAGCTCTTCTTCGGCATCGGCATGTGGTCGGTGAGGATGAAACACGAGTTGCCGGCGATCGTCCTGCCGCGCAGCGACGTGCCCTTCGGATCCATCGCGTACAGTCGATGGCTCTGCGCCAATTCCAGCACGAGCTTCTCGAAGCCAATCGTACGCACCTCGATGCCAGGCTCCACGGCACGGCGTTCTTCCTTGCCCATCCCAAGCGACGCATCCAGCGCCCGGGCAATCTTTTCGAGCAAGGCCTGCTCGTGGAATCCGCCGATATCGCGCAGGCTATTCGCGTCGAAACTGATCGCGCGCGAGTAGTCCGGTGTGCTTTCCAGCACCAGATGCACCACGACATCGGCGCGATGCGACTGCGCCACGAAAATGGCGTTCATCAACGTGTGCGCCAGGATTTCGGTGTGCGCGTCCTTGCCGACCGCATCCAGCAG
>JAFEEK010000452.1 GCA_018241165.1 Pseudomonadota bacterium | reverse complement strand
TGGCAAGCACGGTGCCGATGCGCAGGCGTTCGAGCGCGGCGTCGTTGCGATCGCCGTGGGCCTGCATCTCGCGCAGGTTGGCAGCGGCGTTGGCCAGCGCCGCATAGGCATCGCCTTGCGCCATTTGCTTTTGCGCGGTAACGGTGCGCGAGTTCCACAAAGTGTGGGTAGCCAGATCCGCATTGCTTTGCGCAAGCGCGGCATTTTGTTTTGCGTGCCGCCATTGCTCGGTGGTGGCGACCAATCCGATCAGCAGCACGGCGAAGGCAAAGACGGCCGTGGCCGCCAATTTCGGTTCGCGCCGTGCCCAGCGCCACGCGCGTTGCGCCGCATTCAACGGCCGTGCCGTGACCGTGTAACCAGCGAGAAAACGGCCCAGATCGTCGGCCAGTTCGCGCGCGCTTGCGTAGCGCACCGTCGTATCGCGGGCCATGCATTTTTCGACGATCGCGGCCAGATCGCGCGGCAAATTCGGTTCCAGCTCGCGTGGCTTGCGCAGCGGTGCGGATGCGACGAGCTTGAGCGTGTTCTGTGCGGAATTGGCCAAAAATGGCGGTTGCCCGGTAACGAGTTCGTAGCCGATCGCGCCCAGGCCCCACACATCGGTAGCCGGGGTGATCTTCTGCGCGCCGGCGACGGCCTGTTCGGGCGCCATGTAGCTGGGCGTTCCGGAAATCTCGTGATTGTCGGCGGCCAGGCCCTGTTCGAGCCGGCGCGCCAGACCGAAATCGGCGACGTGCGGGTTGCCGTTGTCGTCGAGCAGGACGTTGGCGGGTTTCAAGTCCAGATGCAGCACGCCGAGCCGATGCGCGTAATCCACCGCTTCGGCGATGGTGCGAAGTAACGTCGCGGCGCGGCGCGGATCAAGCTTGCCTTGGCGCTGGAGCAAGGTGGCGAGCGAACCGCCTTGCACCAGGCGCATGGAAAAGAAGTGCAGTTCGTCGTGGCTGCCGACTTCGTGGATGGCCACGATGTTCGGATGTTGCATGCGCGCGGCGTTTTGCGCCTCGCGCTGGAAGCGTTCGATGAACTCGCGCGACGCCCATGGCCCGGCGGCGAGCAGTTTTACCGCGACATCGCGATCCAGACTGGACTGATGCGCGCGATAGACCACGCCCATGCCGCCTTCACCGATCTTCTCGACCAGTTCGTAGTCGCCGAAAGACCGTTGTGCCGGATCGGCCAGGTCCAGCTCCAGCGCATCGGCGCCAAGCAGCGCCAGGTGCGGCCCGCCAACGGCGCTGGTGTCCGCGCGGCCCATCGCGATCTCGGCAATTGCCGAAACATCCACGCACCGGCTTACCAGCGGATCGATGAACGCCGTGGTGTGCGGCGAGGATTGCGGCGTATTCATCAATCGCGATCGCGCAGCGTATTGAGCAGGATTTCCTGTTCGGCCATCAGGTCGGCGGCATTGTCGACGGTGTCGGCCATTTCCTCGCTGGTCAGTTCGCGCAGGCGCTGGCGCAAACGCTTGAGCGCCATGGCCAGCACCAGCGGCCGCGTGTGCAGGCCTTGCGCCAGTTGTTCGTAGATGCCGGCCTCCGGCTCGCGCGCAAGATAAGGTTCCAATGCGGCGAACATGTCCATGCGCCCGGTTTGCCCGACTTCCTCGCGCAGCCGACCCATCGCGCGATGCAAGACTTCGAGGGCGAAGCTGCGCTGGAAGGCGTGATCGGGCGAGCCGGGGCGTACATGATCGCGCAGGTAGCGCGCTTCCATCTCCGGCAGCGCGAGCGCTGCGGCGGCCGGTTGCGTTTCCAACGCGTCGCGCCAGTCGCCGCCGAGGAAATCGTGCAGCCGGCCGAGCAGGTACTCGCGATAATGGCCCTTGGTTCCGACTTCGTCGTGTTGCCGGAAATCGCCGATCAGATGTTGCAGGAAAGCCTGCGTCATTTCCCGGGCGATGTCGGGGGAGTGTCCGCAGCGCCGGATGTAGGCGTAAACCGGGTAGCCGTAACGTTGGACCAGTTCGCTCAATGCATTGCTCGCCTCCGGCGTGGCGTCTTTCCTGCGCAATACGAGCGACCAGCGGGTGTTGGCGAATTCTTGGCTGGAATGGCTTGCCGGCGGCATCATCGGGGTTCCCATGCGCTTTCGTTCACTGCCTGATTCGAGAATTGGCCGGTGCGATTACTGCTATGCGACGATGCGCGATCCGCATGGGTGTGCCTGAAATCCTGCCACAACGGCGACCGTGGCGCATGCTGCCGGCAACGTTTGTCCCGGAATACTGCGCTGGCGGATACTTGGATGCAAAAAAAGCCCCGCTTGCGCGGGGCCAAACGTTGGAGACTGGAATAGCGGCGGGTTACTTGGCCGCGATGGCGTTCAACTCCGCGGCGTGCGTCGCGGCGAACTGGCCTTGCAGCGCGGCGTAACGCGCCTGCAGGCGGTCGAATGACGCGCCGTAATCCGGATAGCTGGTGCGCGCGCCGAACAGCATGCCGATTTCGCGCGGCGTGAAGTTACGGCGGACTTCGGCGTGCCATGCCGAACACACGGCACGGCTGTCCGGCGGCGTGCAGGCCGCGGACATCCTGGCGGTGCCTTGCACGCTTACCGTGCCGAGCTGGTTGCCGGCGGCGTTGGCCAGGCCGGCAGCGCACAACAGGCTTGCACTTATCGCGATGGAAGCAAAACGTTTCATGACATGACTCCTCGTGAGAGCCTGCCGCAGGTCTTCCACTAACGGGCTGGCGGGCGGATGGCGTCTGCATCCTGGCTGGCGTTGAAGGCGGTCTGCCTTCAACTATTCCATTACGGAAAAGCCCGCGCGGATTACACACCCGGATCGGGCGCCGCCACGCGGCGCCGGGGCGATCAGCTCACCAGCGTGCCGATCGATTCGCCGCGAATGATGCGCATCAGGTCGCCTTCGCGGCTCATGTCGTAAATGCGCAGGGGAATCTTGTGGTCGCGGCACAGGGCGATGGCGGCGGTGTCCATCACCGCGAGCTTGCGCTCGATCACCTGGTCGTAGCTGAGCTGCTCGAAGCGTTGCGCGCCCTTGTCCTTTTTCGGATCGGCGCTGTACACGCCATCGACCTTGGTCGCCTTGAGCAGCAGGTCGGCGTCGATTTCGATCGCACGCAGGGCGGCGGCGGAATCGGTGGTGAAGAACGGGTTGCCGGTGCCGGCGGCGAAGATCGCGATGCGGCCTTTTTCCAGGTGCCGGATCGCGCGGCGGCGGATGAAATCCTCGCACACCTGGTTGATCTTGATTGCGCTCATCACGCGCACGCGCGCGCCGAGCTTTTCCAGCGCGTCCTGCATGGCCAGCGCGTTTATCACGGTGGCGAGCATGCCCATGTGGTCGCCGGTGACGCGATCCATGCCGGCCGCGGCCAGGCCTTCGCCACGGAAGATGTTGCCGCCGCCGATGACGATGCCGACCTCGACGCCGGCCTGCTGCACTTCGATGGTTTCACGCGCGAGGCGGCCGATCACCTGCGGGTCGATGCCGTAATCGGCCTTGCCGAGCAGGGCTTCGCCGGAAAGTTTGAGCAGGATGCGTTTGTACTTCGGTGCGGCGGGCATGCGCGGCTCCTGCGGGTGGGCAAAACGACCGTATTGTATCCGACTCGCGTAGCCTTATGCCGTCTCGTACGACATCACTTTTTCGGGTTCCTGCAGGAAATTCCCCTGCACGAAATTCACCCCGCACGAGAACAGGATCGACATGCTCGCCGCGTCTTCGACGAACTCGGCGACGGTCAGCTTGCCGGCGTGATGCGCCTGGTCGCACAGCTCCTTGATCTTTTCCTGGTGTTCCTTGTTCTTCGGCAATTCGGCCATGAAATTGCGGTCGAGCTTGAGGTAGCTGGCATCGACGTGCTTGAGCAGCTGGAACGAATTCAGCCCGGAGCCGAATTGCTCCAGCGCGAATCCGCAATGCAGTTGCTTGAGCCCGGTGACGAAGGCGCGCGCCGGTTTCAGGCTGGTGACGACCTTGCTTTCCGGCATCTCGAACACCAGCGCGTCGCCGCGCAGGCGCGCATTCTTCAACTGCTGCGCGATCCACGGCAACAGGGTCTGGTCGTCCAGCGACTGCGGCGTGAGTTTGACGAAAAACGTCGTCTTGTGGCCGGCCTTTTCGCGCTCGGCCAGCGCCTTGATCGCCGTGGAGATTACCCAGCGGTCGATCGCGGCGAGCAGACCGTTCTGCTCGGCGACCGGCATGAAGAAGTTCGGCGCGATCTCGCCCTTGGGACCATTCATGCGCAGCAGGATTTCGTAGAACTCGCCTTCGGCGCCGTGCAGGCTGACGATCGGCTGGTAGAACAGCACGAAGCCGTTGTTGGCAAGCGCATCCTTGATCAGGGTCAGCCAGTGCTTGTTCTTTTCCTCGTCAGCCTTGTCCTTGGCGGCAGGATCGAACACGTTGGCGCGGTTGCCGCCTTCGGTCTGGGCCGTGCGCAGCGCACCGCTGGCCTGGTTGAGGATGATCTGGGCGTTCGCGTTCTTCTCACCGATCAAGGTGCCGCCGATGCTGACATTGGCGTTCACCGACTGCTTGCCGACTTCGAAGATGCGCTCTTCGAAGGCGTGGCGGATGGTTTCGGCCAAATGGCGTACGGCGTCGGCGTTGCGTCCGCCAAGCAGCACGCCGAACGCGTGTTCGCCGAAGCGGCCGGCGATGTCGGTATCCTTCAGGTGCCGGCGCATCAGGTTGGCCATGTCGCCGAGCAGCAGGTCCGCGTTGCCCAGGCCAACCGTATCGAGCAGGGACTTGAAGTTGTCCGGTTCGATCAGCAGCAGGGCCTGGTCGTTGCGGCCCTTGGCGGCCTCGCCGACCATGCGTTCGAGCTCGCTCAGGCAGTACTGGCGGTTGAAAAGGTCGGTGACCAGGTCCTTGGAACGCAGCGCGTCGAGCTCTTTCGCCAGTTCCACGTTGGCGGTTTGCTGGCGGAAAATGATCTGCTGGCAGGGTTCGCCTTCGTAACTGGCCTCGGCGAATTCCATGGTCGCGTCGAACGTGGAGCCATCGCCACGCTGCGCCTTCAGGTTCAGTTTCTGCGGCGGCTTCTCGCCCTTGGACAACTTCTTGAGCAGGGTCTTGAAGTCATCGGCGTCGTTCGCGGCGATCATGTCCAGGATCGACATGCCTTCGATGTCCTCGAAGTCCTCGAAGCCGAAGATTTCAAGGTACGCCTTGTTCGCGCGCACGTGCATGCCTTCGTGCACGTAGGCGATGGGGTCGCGCGAGGAATCCAGCAGCGCCTCGCAGCGGCGTTCGGTCTCACGCAATGCCGCTTCCAGCCGGCGCACGCTGCGGCGCATCAGCAGGGCTTCGAATTCACGGCGCACGACCGATTGCACGTGCTCGGCGCGGTTGCGCAGGATCAGCGCGCGCGCACCCTCGACAAAGGCGTTGGCTACCGTGTCCTCGTCCGCCTTGGCAGTCACGGCAATCACGGCAATGTCCTTGCCCGTGGCATTGGCAGCGGCGGCGGCGGCCTTGAGCGGAATGCTGCGCACGGCCAGGTTGACCAGGAGCAGATCGGGGGCTTGCGCCGCCAGCTGCGCCTGCAATTCATCGGCGTTGCCCGCGCGCGCCGGACGCACCGCTATGCCGCCATTGCGCAGCATGCTGATCAGTTGCTCGGCTTCCTCGACCGAGTCTTCGACCAGCAGGATCTTGATGACGTTTTCCTGTTTTCCCATTGCCCGCGGTTCCTTTGCAGTCTAGGTTTTTACTCGATAACCGGCATATTTTCCAGCGCCAACGGTCATAGTGCGGTCTTGGCGCGTTCGCCCGCGATCTCGCGCACGAGGCGTGGCACGAGATAACCGGAAACACGCCCGCGCAATTGTTCGACCAGATCGCGGGCGCGCACGTCGTCCACGGCAAAATGCGCGGCACCGGCGACGCGGTCGAGCTGATGCAGGTAGTAGGGGACAACGCCGCAATCGAACAGGCGTGCGGACAAATCCGCCAGCGCATCGACGTCGTCGTTGACGCCGCGCAGCAGCACGGACTGGTTGAGCAGCGTCGCGCCGGCGTCGCGCAGGCGCACGCAGGCATCCGCGACGCCGTCGTCGATTTCGTTGGCGTGGTTGGCGTGCAGCACGATCGCGATGGGCCAGGGCAGGGCGCGCAGCCAGGCAAGGAATTGCGCATCGACGCGCTCGGGCAGCACGACCGGCAGGCGCGTGTGGATGCGCAGGCGCTTGATGTGCGCAATCGCTGCCAGCGCGGCGGTGAGTTCGGCAAGTTTCGGCGTCGACAGCGAAAGCGGATCGCCGCCGGACAAGATCACTTCCGCGATGCTGGCGTCGGCGCGGATGTACCCGATCGCCTGGCGCCAGCGGTCGGCCGCCGCAGTTTCCTCGGCATAGGGAAAATGCCGGCGGAAACAGTAGCGGCAGTTCACCGCGCACGAACCGGTGGCGATCAGCAGCGCGCGCCCGGAATACTTGTGCAGCACGCCGCCGGCGACGCGCGCGTCCATGTCGCCGACCGCATCCAGGCTGTAACCCATCGCTTCGATCAGTTCCGCGGCCTGCGGCAGTACTTGCAGCAGCAGCGGGTCGGCTGCATCGCCGCGCCGCATGCGCGCGGCGAAACCGCGCGGCACGCGCATGGCGAATCCCGTGTCCCGCGCAGGCAGCATGGATCCGGCCAGATGGCCCAGGTCGAGCAGGTCGAGCAACTCGCGTGGATCGACGATCGCGTCGCGCCACAGCCGTTGCCAGGCATGGGTTTGCTGCGCGGGCAGGGGGCTTGCGGTTATCATTGGCGGCCAATTCTTTTCAATTCCCGCATTTTAGCCGCTTTCCCTGCGCGGCCCCCCGATCAATCACGGAGTTTTACACATGGCTTACGGCATGAACGACGTCAAGAACGGCATGAAGATCATTGTGGACGGCTATCCGTGCACGATCGTCGACACCGAGTACGTCAAGCCCGGCAAGGGCCAGGCTTTCACCCGCGTCAAGTACCGCAATCTCAAGAATGGCCGTACGACGGAAATGACGATGAAATCCACCGATTCGCTGGATGCTGCCGACGTCATCGACCAGGACATGGAATACCTGTACAGCGACGGCGAGTTCTGGCACTTCATGCATCCGGAAACGCACGAACAGCTTGCCGCGGACAAGACCGCGATGGCCGATGCCGAGAAGTGGCTCAAGGGCAACGAGGAGTGCATCGTCACGCTGTGGAACGGTTCACCGCTGACCGTGGCGCCGCCGAACTTCGTCGAGCTGCTGATCACCGAAACCGATCCGGGCGTGAAGGGCGACACCGCAGGCACCGGCGGCAAGCCGGCGACGCTGGAAACCGGCGCCGTCGTGCGCGTGCCGTTGTTCGTGCCGCAGGGCGAGAAGATCAAGGTCGACACGCGCACTGGCGAATACGTCGGGCGCGTGAAGTAAGCCGAATGCGCGCCGTCGATCAGGTTCTCGAAGCGCGCTGGGTCGTCCCGGTCGAGCCGCATGGCACGGTGCTGGAACATCACGCCGTCGCGCTGGCCGGCGACACGATCGTCGAAATCGGGCCGATCGCGGCGGTGCGCGACAAGTATACAAGTGCGCCGCGCGTGGAATTGCACGAGCACGCGCTGATCCCGGGCCTGGTCAACGCGCACACGCACAACCCGATGACCCTGATGCGCGGCCTCGCCGACGACCTGCCGCTTGGACCATGGCTGCAGCAGCACATCTGGCCGGCCGAAGCGCGCGTGATGGGGCCGGAATACGTGCGCGACGGCGTGGAACTGGCCATCGCCGAGATGCTGCGCGGCGGCACGACATGCTGCAACGAGAATTATTTCTTCCCGGACGTACAGGCAGCGACATACCTGCGCCACGGTTTTCGCGCCGTGGTCGGCTTGCCGTTCATCGAGTTTCCGAGCGCATGGGCCAAGAGCCGCGACGAGTATTTCGACAAGAACCTCGCCGTGCACGACGAGTTCAAGGGCGAGAAGCTCGTTTCGACCACGCTGGCGCCGCATGCGCCGTACACCGTCGCCGACGAGAGTTTTGCGCGCATCCGCGTGTTGTCCGACCAGCTCGATATCCCGGTGCACCTGCATTTGCACGAGACCGCGCAGGAAGTCGAAGACTCGCGCAAGCAGCATGGCATGCGCCCGTTCGCGCGCATGCAGGCGCTGGGCCTGGTCGACGAACGCCTGATTGCCGTGCACATGACGCAACTGACGGATGCGGAAATCGCCGCCTGCGCAATGGCCGGCGTGTCGGTCGTGCATTGCCCCGAGTCGAATCTGAAGCTCGCCAGCGGGTTTTGCCCGGCGGAAAAACTGCGCCGCGCCGGCGTGAACCTCGCCATCGGCACCGACGGCTGCGCCTCCAACAACGATCTGGACATGTTCGGCGAGCTGCGCACGGCGGCATTGCTCGCAAAGAATGTGGTGAACGACGCCAGCGCATTCGATGCCGCATTCGCCTTGCAAGCAGCCACGCTCAACGGCGCGCGCGCCATTGGACTGGGCGATCGCATCGGCTCGATCGTGCCCGGCAAGCAGGCGGATCTGGTCGCCGTGCGCCTGGACGCGCTGGAAACCCAGCCCGTGTACAACGCGGTTTCGCAACTCGTCTACGCCACCGGCCGCCATCAGGTCAGCGATGCGTGGATTGCCGGAGTGCGCAAAGTGGAAAATGGCGCATTGTGCGCAATCGACGCAGACGCGCTGCGCGCGAAGGCGCGGGCATGGCGTGCGCGCATCGCGGCGAACTGAAAATGCACGTCGCCAATGTCAGCAGCGCCGAGACCGCCAAGTTCGATCGCCTGGCGGCACGCTGGTGGGACATCGATGGCGAATCGCGGCCGTTGCATGACTTGAATCCCGTGCGTTTGAGCTACATCGCCGGGCGCGTCGCCCTGAAGGGCGCGCGCGTGCTGGATGTCGGTTGCGGCGGCGGGATTCTTTCCGAGTCGCTGGCGCGCGCCGGCGCCGATGTGACCGGTATTGACCTCGCGCCGCGCGTTCTTGAAGTCGCGCGCCTGCACCTGCACGAATCGAAACTGCACGTCGAATATCGGGAAGTGGCGGTCGAGGTGCTCGCTGCGGAAATGCCTGCGGCGTTCGACGCAGTCGCCTGCATGGAATTGCTCGAACACGTGCCCGATCCGGGCAGCGTCATCGCCGCTTGCGCAGCCTTGCTCAAGCCGGGCGGGCGGTTGTTTTTGTCCACGCTCAACCGCACGCCGCTGGCGTTTGGCGCGGCCATTGTCGGCGCGGAATACGTCGCGAACCTGCTGCCGCGCGGCACGCATCACTACGCGCAGTTCATTCGTCCGTCCGAGCTTGCCGCCGCGCTGCGCGGAAGCGGATTGGAACTCGAAGACCTGAGCGGCATCGATTACAGCCCGTTCACGCGTCGAGCGAAGATCGCAAGAAATACACAAGTGAACTATCTTGCGGTGGCGCGAAGGGTCTAGTTGTCACTCCGGCGAAAGCCGGAATCCACCTTGATCTTGAGGCGCATCCGAAATCAAAATGGATTCCGGCTTTCGCCGGAATGACGAGCAGAGCGAGTGACCATTCAAGCCATTTTCTTCGACCTCGACGGCACCTTGGTCGATTCAGCGCCCGACATGGTCGAGGCGATGCGTCGATTGCGCGTGGAGCAGGGCGAATCCGCGGATGGAGCTGAGTCGATCGGTGCGGTCGTTTCCAAAGGCGGGCGCGCCATGATCCGGCGTGGATTCCCGGCTGCCGACGAAGCGCGCGTCGAAGCGCTGCTGCCGCGCTTCCTCGATTTGTATGCGCAAGCGATCGCCGTGCATGCGGCCTTGTTCCCGGGGATGGGCGAAGTGCTCGCAGGCCTGGAAGATCGCGGCATTCCCTGGGGCATCGTCACCAACAAACCCGGCGCGCTGGCGCGATCGCTGCTCGCGGCGCTGCGCCTGGATACGCGCTGCGCTGCACTGGTAACCGGCGATTGCCTGCCGTTGAAAAAACCTGATCCCGCGCCGATCCTGCGCGCCTGTGAGATCGCCGGCGTCGCCGCCACGGCCGGCATTTACGTCGGCGACGATTTGCGCGACATTGAAGCCGGCCGGGCTGCGGGCATGCCTACGATCGCCGCGGGCTGGGGCTATCTTGACGGCGAAGACCCGCACACCTGGGGCGCGGATTGCGTGGTCGAATCGCCCGCCGGCCTCCTCGTGGCTTTGGGATTGGACTGAACCATGCCAGACGCAACCGGTTCCTTCGACAGTTTCGAGCGCAAATGGCTGGCGGCCAACCCCGAGAACGCCATCGTCGCGGTCTTTTTGCCGTCCGCGCAGCGCCGGCTCGCGAGCGCGTTCGGTTGCCTGATCCACGAATTGTCGATTGCTGCGTTCCAGATCCGCGAAGCCCAGGTTGCGGCGACGAAACTCGCGTGGTGGCGGCAGGAACTGGCCGACGCGGCGTTCGGCAAGCCGGGCCATCCGGTCACGCAAGCCCTGTTCGATTGCGCCGGCGTGCGCGAATCCGATCCAGTGCTGTGGCCGGCGCTGGCCGATGGCGCTCTGGCGCAACTCGATGCGCCCGGTGCCGGCACCCTGTCGGCGCTGATGGAACAGCTCGATCCGTTTTTCGGCGCGGTCGCGCGCGCGGAAAGCGCGTTATTGTGCGGTGGCGCAAGCAACATCGAGGCCGATGCTGCATTGTGGACATTGTCGCATCTGCTGCGTGCGCTGCCGCATCTAGGCGACGGCGACGCGAATTTGCCATTGCCGCTGGGCTTGTTGGCGCGCCACGAGCTTACGCGCGCGCAACTCGCCTACGAGTCGCCGCAACGCAACATGCTGATCAAGGATTTCCTCGACGAGTTGGTGCTGGAGGGCAACGGCGCGCTCGGCGTAAGCGCGGTGCGATCGCTGCCGCTGCGCGTGCGCGCGGCGATCGACCGCCGGCGCATTGCGTCGGCGCTGCGTGTCACCGATCCGCTACGCTGGCTGGTCGCGCATCCGCATGCGGGACGCCTGCGTACCTTGCGCACGACCTGGAGCGAGGCGCGCGCCGCGCACAAGGCAAGCGCCGGATTGCGCTAAAATCCGCGATTCGCCGTCTTCGCACGCTGTCATGCCAACGAAACCGATTTCGACCTTGCCCGATGTCGCCAGCGATGTCCGAGCGGATGCCGCTGGCGTTCTGGATTGGGTCGGCATGGAGAACATCGCGCTGCCGGTGCGGCTCGTCGGCGCCGACGGCACGACCGTGCGATCCGCGGCGCGCGTGTCCGCGTTCGTGAATTTGTCGAACGCGCAGGCGCGTGGCATCCACATGTCGCGCTTGTACCTGCACTTGCAGCGCGTGCTGGGCGCCGAACCGCTGACGCCGGGCGCGATCCGGCATCTGCTGCGCGATTTCCTGGATTCTCACGCAGGTTTGTCCGACCGCGCCATGCTACGTATCGCGTTCGACCATCTGCTGGAGCGACCGGCGCTGGTCAGCGCCAACAGCGGCTGGAAATCGTATCCGGTCGAAATTGTCGCGACATGGGCGGATGCGCACTTCGCGCTGGAATTGCAGGTGGACGTTGCGTATTCGAGTACCTGTCCGGCTTCCGCGGCGCTGGCGCGACAGACGATACAGGATCGTTTCGCCACGGACTTCCCGCGCGGCAAGGCGCTGGATCGCGCGGCGGTCGAATGCTGGCTGGGAACCGGGCAGGGCATCTGTGCCACGCCGCACAGCCAGCGCAGCACGGCGCGCGTGCGCGTGCGCCTGGCGCCGGGATTCGATCTGCCGATTATCGAACTGATCGATGCGATTGAAACTGCGCTCGGAACGCCCGTGCAGACCGCGGTCAAGCGCGAGGACGAACAGGCCTTCGCACGCCTGAATGGCGAAAACCCCATGTTTTGCGAGGATGCCGCGCGGCGCATCCGCGGCGCATTGGATGCGGACGCGCGCATTGCCGACTTTTACATCCGCGCCACGCATCACGAAAGCCTGCATGCTCACGATGCCGTGGCCGTGGCGACAAAGGGCGTTGCGGGCGGATTCCCGGCCTAGCGACTATTTGCGCGCAGCGATGATCGCCGACAAGCGGTCCGGTGTTCCGGCAACGCGCACAAGGTTCGGATATTTCGGTCCGCCGTGGTAATCGACGGCGATGGTGGAAAACGCATCGCCATTGCGCACCAGTAGCCGAATCGGCTGCGTGCCGCCTGCCGCGCTTTCGATGGATTCGGCAAGGTTTGCGGCGGTGTAGGCTACGTCGTTCACGGCGACGACGATCATGCCCGGCGCGAGCCCGGCGTCGAAGGCCGCGCTGTTCCAGAGCACGTCGCCGATGGCGCCCGGCTTGTCGCCGGCGTCGATGCGCAGGCCGATGGACGCGGTGAAATCGCCGGTCTTGAGGATCTTGTCGTTGGCCCGGGACACCACGCTCGGGCTGGCCGTGTAGGCAAGTTTCCAGCCCGCGCGGGCGATGCCGTCGAGCGGTGCAGCCTCGTTTGTGGAATCCAGGCGCTGGCGCAGGAATGCGGCCCAGTCGTTGGCTTGCACGGCGTTCAATGCGGCGACGACATCGTCGAACGTGTAGGTTTTCACGTCCCATTGGCCATCGTCCATGCCGAAGAAGGCGCGCGCGAAATCGTCGAGCGACCTCTTGCCGCCCGAGCGCTCGCGTATCGTGGTGTCCACATCCAGCCACAGCAGCACGCCTTCCGGGTAGTAGTCCGTGCCGCGACGCCACGATTGCCACGCGCGCGGCGCACCGTTGAGGATCTGCACCGCGACGGCAGTGTCCTGCAGCGGCCGCCAGGCGCGGCCCGGGCGTTTGTCCATGTTGGCGGCGGTGTTGGCCAGAACGGCGCGGAACTGTTCGGCGTCGTACAGCCCGGCGCGCGCGGCAAGCACCTTGCCGAAGTACTCGGTCAGCCCTTCATAGACCCAGAGCAGATCGGACCGCATCGGCACTTCGAAGCTCGGAGTGGTCAAATCCGCCGGGCGGCGGAATTTGCCGTTCCACGAATGCACGTACTCATGCGCCAGCAAATCGCCGTTATCGTCGGCCAGCGCCACGTCCGCATCGGTGAAGTAGCCGGCGGCGATGCGATTGTCGCTGGAACGGTGATGTTCAAGTCCGGAGGAATTGAGCGCATCGGACAAGGTCAGCAAAAAATCGTAATGGTCGTAATGCCGCGAACCGAACGCGGCGCTGGCCTGCGTGACGAGCTGGCGGTGAGCGGCAATCTGCTTGTCGCTCATCACGAGATCGGCGGCGCGGTCGGCGACGATGTCCAGGTGCACCGGCACCTTTGCCCCGGGCGCGAGATCCACGCGCTTGAAATGCATGCCAGCGACGAGCGGCGAGTCCACCAGCGTGTCGAGCGCGACCGGCTTGAACACGGTCGTGTTGGCATTCGCGCGTACGGCTTCGAGCGCGCTGCCGAATTGCCAGCCGGCCGGCAGCACGACGCTCGGTTCGATGCGGATCGCGCGAGAAACATGGCCCGCCGGATAGAGCAGGACCTTGTTCCATTCCACATCGACGATCGTGTTCGTCGCCGAGATGCTGCGTCCGGGAATCGTCTCGGCGATCGGCGACAGGTACTGGAATTGCACATCGAGCGCCGCCACGCCTGCGGGTACGTCCAGGTGCAACGCGTACATATCCACGAGATCGCGCCGCCATGCGATGCGCTGGCCGTTGCCCGCGATGATGACGCCCGTGACGTTTTCGATCGGGCCGGTTGGCCGATGGTTGCCCGGTATCCATTTCGGGTAATACAAGGTCAGCGCGCCGGGGCGCACCGGAATCGTCTCCTGCACGCGGAAGATGCGACGCGCGGTGTCGGTTGCGTCGACCTTCAACGTGAGTATGCCGGGGTAGGGCGCGTCCACGGGTTCTGCAGCACCCGCGGTGGCGGCGCCGAGGCACAACAGGGCAGTCGCGGCAAAACGATGCATGAGCATGGAATTCTCCCCAGAGTGCAGGCTATCCAATCACGGAAGACGCAAGGCGCGCAACCGCGACGATCCGGTTTCAATTTCCGGGCTTGGGCAACAGCGCCGGGTCCAGGCGTACCTCGAACCAGTTGAAGCCCCAATGCACGTGCGGGCCGGTCGCGCGGCCGGTCATCCCGGCCAGGCCGATGACCTGGCCGCGGCGGATGCGTTCGCCGACTTTCACGTCGACGCGGCTCATGTGCAGGAACGAGGAATCAAGACCAAAGCCGTGATCGAGCAGCACGGTGCCGCCGGTGAGGAACAGATCCTTCGCGGCGAAGCTGACGATGCCATCGGCTGGCGCGTGGATCGGCGTGCCTGCCGGTACGGCCATGTCCAGACCCATGTGCGGCGCCTTCGGCACGCCATTGTCGATGCGCTGGCTGCCATAGACGCCGCTGATGCGCGCGCCTTCCACCGGCAACGAAAAGCCGTGCAGAAAATCCTCGCGCGCGTCGTCGCGCGTGCGCGCGGCCTGCACTGCCGCCTGTTCGCGCTCGATGCGCGCCAGGATTTCGGGTTTCGGCGTGACGGTCTGCTGCGGCAGGCCGTTGACGCGCTCGGTGTGGTAGGTGCGCTGCTCGACATCGAAAGCGTTTGTGCGCGTTTGTCCATCCGCCTCACGGATGTGCAATTCTTCGCGTGGCGCGGCGTCGCGCGCCAGCCCGAACACGAACGTGCCGTCGCTGCCGACGCGCAAGTTGCGTCCGTGAAATTCGATCTGAGCCCCTGGTGTCGCATGGCCGATCACGAGCTGGCCTTGTTGGAGGTGGTCGGGGAGGCTGATGCGATCAGCGGCGACGACTGTCTGGATCGACGCAAGAAAAAACAAAGTCGTCATTCCGGACGCCGCGCAGCGGCGATCCGGAATCCAGCGCCTTTGCTTCTTGTGGCAA
>JAFEEK010000451.1 GCA_018241165.1 Pseudomonadota bacterium | reverse complement strand
GCGAATGCATCGGCGGCGTCGGTTACCTGGAAGACAGCGGCATTCCGCAACTGCTGCGCGACGCACAGGTGTGGCCGATCTGGGAAGGCGCAAGCAATGTGCAGGCGCTGGATTTCCAGCGCGCCCTGCGTGCCGCCGGCGGGCTGCAATCGCTGCTCACTGCGCAGCGCACGATCCTGTCTCAGGTGCAGGCGAGCGAGCTCGAACCGTGCGCGCGCGCCGTACGCATGGCGGCAACCGCGATCGCCGAATGGCTGCAGAAAGCCAGCGCCGGCGAGCGCCATCGCCTGGAAGCCGGCGGCCGCGAACTTGCGTTTGGCCTGGCGCGCACGTTCGCGCTCGCCCTGCTCGCGCGCCACGCCGAATGGGCGCTGCGCGCCGAGAACGACCCGCGCCCGGGCGCAGCTGCGCGCCGCTTCGCCGAACACCGGCTGTTGCGCCTGAAACCCGACGGATTGCGCGACGCAACCATGCTGGCCAGCGACAGTTATTGAGGATCGCGACATGCTCCAACACCTCACCATCGTCGCCACCGGCGGCACGATCGACAAGATCTACTTCGACGACAAGTCCGCGTACCAGATCGGTGCGCCGCAGATCGGCGAGATCCTCAAGCAGCTCGGCGTCGCCTTCGAGTTCGAGACGATCGCGCTGATGCGCAAGGACAGCCTGCACATGGACGATGCCGACCGCGACCTGGTCCGGCGCACGATCGCCGCGCAGCCGCACCGACACGTGCTGGTCACGCACGGCACCGACACGATGGTGGAAACCGCGCGCGCGCTCGCCGGCATTTCGGGCAAGGTCATCGTGTTGACCGGCGCGCTGAATCCCGCGCGCTTCCAGGGCTCGGACGCGGTGTTCAACATCGGCTGCGCAGTCGGCGCGATTCAAGCGCTTCCCGACGGCGTCTACATCGCCATGAACGGGCGCGTGTGGGATCCGGCGCGCGTGCGCAAGAACCGCGAGGCGAACCGCTTCGAAGGCGCATGAAAAAGGGCCGCATGCGCGGCCCTTGAGGTTTCGCAACGGGCCGCTAGCGCAACCCGTTGCGGGATTTCCCGATTGGCGCTACTGGATCGTGGTGCTCAGCGTCACGCCCGAATAGGCCGCGTACGCCCTCACGCCGATGTAGTAGGTCGCTCCCACCGTTGGCGAGCTGATCGTGCAGGTTTCGCTGTTGCCGGTCAGGTACGGACGGCAGGTATAGCTGGATGTCGTCGGCTTGGCACTCTTGCGCACGTACAAGTCGGCATCACCGGTGCCACCGGAGATCGAAACCGTCAGGCTGGTTGCGCCGGAAGGAATCACGATCGTGTAGTACGAACTCCAGCTGCCCTTGGCTGCCGACAGGCCCGTCACGGTGCTGCCACTGCACAGCAAGGTGCCGCTCGGCGTGCAGCCGCTGCCACCGCCACCACCGCCACCGGCCGTGTAGTTGCCGACCAGCGAAACGCCCGAGAACGCGGCGTAGCTATTGAGCATCACGTAGTAGGTGCCGGCCTGCACGTTGGAAATGTTGCAGGTTTCGTTGTTGCCGGTGATGTAAGGACGACAGTCATAGCTCGACAGCGTCGGCGCGGAACCGAACTTGACGTACAAGTCCGCGTCGCCGGTGCCGCCGGAGATGGCGAACGACAGGTTCGTGGCACCCGCCGGTACGACCATGGTGTAGGTCAGCTGCCCGCCGGTCGCGGCCGACAGTCCGGTCACGGCCACGCCATTTTGCAGCACCGTGCCGCCACCGCCGCCACCGCCGCTGCTGGCCACGGTCACAGAAGCGGTCTTGCTGCCGGTTGCGCCGCCATTGTCGGTCACGGTTTCTTTCACGCTGTAGGTGCCTGCTGCCGCGTAGGTGTGGCTGGGGTTGGTCGCCGTAGACGTACCGCCATCGCCGAATGTCCACGCGCGCGAGGCAATGGTTCCATCGCTGTCGCTGGAATTGTCGGTGAAACTGGCAGCCAGCCCATTGGTGGTAAAGCTGAAGTTCGCCACCGGTGGCTGGTTCGTGCCGCCACCACCACCGATATTCGCCAGCACGCTGGAGATGATCATGCTGCCGCGACCGGAGGCGAGGTCGTACCCGGCCGATGCCGTGCAGCACGAGCTTCCATTGCTGCCCGACGTGACATCGTGGAAGGTGCTGGCCGGCAACTGGTAGATTTGCGGGCCCGCAAAGCCAACGTTGGTGCCCTTGGCGGCGATGACGCGCGTCCACGTACCCACAAACAGCGGCGAGGACAAACTGGTGCCGCCGACCTGTGTGCTGGAACCGTTGACGATGATCTTCGCGCCGCTGTTCGGATCGCCGTCGAAAGCCACGTCGGCAACGCCGCGCGTGCTTCCCGAATACAGCGTCTGCCAACTCGGCTTGGGCTCGAATGTACTCGCGCTGCCACCGGAGCTGGCCCACACGGTTTCGCTGCTCCACGTGGTGGTGGACGCATTGAGCGTGGTACCTGCCACGGCGATCACATATTGCGATGCCGCCGGCCAACTCGGCGTGATGCCGCCATTGCCGCACTCGTCGGAACCGGAGTCACCCGTGGAAACCGAAATCGTCTGGCCTTGCGCCACCGCCTGCTGGAAGGTCTGATCCTGGGCTGCCGCGGAACCGTCGCCCTGGGCGTCGGTCTCGCATTCGCCCAGCGAGACGTTGATGATCTTGGCCGCGTTGGCGGTCACCACCGTGTTGAAGTCGGCGGTCAGGTTCGCGTTGGACAAGGTGGGGATGTTGTAGAAAATGATCTTGCCGACCTGGCCACCGGCCATGCCGACGATATCCTGGCTGTCCAGATTCCATTCGTCGACGCCACTGGTGTCGGTGCTGGTGCCGTTGGTGTTGACCGTCTGCGTGGTCACCGTGGCCAGCCCGTTTTGCGAGGTGAACGAGTTCAGGTCGGTGATCGTCTGCGTGATCTTGCCCTGGGTGATGATGCCCACCGTCACGCCAGCGCCAGTGGTCTGCCCGC
This sequence comes from Pseudomonadota bacterium, assembly GCA_018241165.1. Taxonomy (GTDB): domain Bacteria; phylum Pseudomonadota; class Gammaproteobacteria; order Xanthomonadales; family Rhodanobacteraceae; genus Rudaea. Next base: position 8,100 of record JAFEEK010000451.1, on the reverse strand, counting down.
TGCCGCCGTAAATCGACGCGAATTCCACCGGGTTGTGCCCGGTCACGGCCATCGGCGTCATCGCATTCGGATCGGCATGCTGCAGCGTCGTATGCGCACCGTGCACGTTCTGGAGGCCGATCACCGACAACACCGAGCCTTGCAGGTTGGAAGGCACATGCACCGAACTGCTGTTCATGTACCCCATCGTTCCACTTGCCGTACGCACAGCGGAAAACGCCGTCTGGAAGGCAGCCGCGACCTTCGCCGACGTGGCATCTGCGGACACCAGCACGCGATTCGGCGCGATGACGATGTTCGTGAATCCGGACTCGCTCAGAAAGTTCGCCACATCCTGCGCCTGACTCTGGCTCGGCGCGTACCTGGCGATGAACTGCTCGGGGCTCATCGGCGCCTGCGCAGCGCCCGGAACACCCAGCCCGGCGATATACGCATTCAGGTCTTCCTGGTGGCGCAATTTGAGCGCAACCTGGATATGCATCGGCTCCGTCGCGGACAACGGCCCCATGATCATATCGTTCGGATGCATGTTGGCCGGCGGACCGACGCGAACGACTCCCCCTTCTGCGGCGCTTGCCAAACCGGCAACGCCAAACGCAAGCGCGGTCGCAAGAACCAGCGCCGAGCGCCGCAAACCTGTTCCGTAGTGCTTGTTCATTCGATGAGAACCCCTACAAGATTGATTGGATGGACACGATTCTTGCGAACCGCGCGGCTAGGCGATCCTTCGCGCCTCGATATCCGATCCGGCGCGGGCCCGGCCTGCGAGTAGCCGGGACACACGCACCGTTGCGGAAGCCGCGACTGTTCCGTGGCGTCCGCGATCGAATCCTTCGAGATTGCCCTGGAAACAAAGCCCCTCACCCAAGGCGGGCGGGAAATTAGCAGCCGTCGCACCGCCGGTCAAGAAAAAATGTGTCGCTAAGTCACTGATTTTGATATTGTTTTATTGCACAGCAACAACAACGTCCGGACATTGTCTGCGCGCGACACCTTGATGCTTTGGACATCCAGACGGATAAACACGAAGCGGCAGTATTTTGCCGACGACACCATGCCGGAAGTCATGCAGGCCGCAGCGGATATGGATTCCCGACGCGCCAGTAGTCTGCAACTTCCAACCGAAAATGCGCGGTCCGGGGCAACAACGCGGACTGTATACTTATTATTTTTTTATATAAGTGAACAAATTTCGCGCCTTCGGGACGCGGGATTGTCAAACGCGTGTTTCAGCGCCGCCCCATCAGGCTGACCTTCTTCGGCCGCCGCGACCACAACACCAATGCGATGATTCCGAATAGCGGCGCCGCCCAGTACATGTACTTGAGCATGACGTGGGTACTGTTCCAGGAGTTGGAAAAAATCAGGTCCATCGACACCATCGGATCTTCCTTGATGCGCTCGAACCCCGGGGCCAGCGCCGTTTGCGCGCGTTGCCCGCCCCAGTCCGCCATTACCGGCAACGCGGCGTCCAGTTCGGCGCCGGCGCTCATGTAGATGTGCGCCAGCAAGGCCTGGCGCTGTGCCGATGAACGCAGGGCGCCGCCGATATCCGGCAGATTCGCGGCAGCGCCCCACACCGCCAGGTCGTAAGCCAGCGCCCAGACGAACAACAAGGTGAATACCCAGTGCCAGTATTTTCGCATCGCCGTCTCCCGCCGACGGCATGATCCTAAACCCATTGCGAGGATTTCGCCTATACCCTTGCCAATCGCGGGAAATGTGAGCGCCAGCACGCCCTTGCACGCGCAATTCCTGCACTGTGACGGCCACGGCGCTACACTGAATCGGCCTGACAGGGGCGAGGAGCCGAATGAGCGGTCAGGACACCACCACGCGCAGCGGTGCGCAGCACGCGCGGGAAGATCTCCGCGAGCGCTGCCTTGCGCTCGCGCGGCGCTGGCAGCCGCTCGCGCAAGGCGGCTGGGACCAGGTCGCCGCGCGCATGCTCGGCGAGGAAATCGACCAGATCGCCGACACCAGCGAACGCCTCGGCCTTGAAGACGTCAACGGCTCGGCGCTGGAACTTGCCGCCTACCTGTGTTCCTTCGTCGACGACCGGCTCGTGCCGAATGCGCGTGACCTGGGCCGGTTGGCCGACATGGTCAACCGCATGGGTGCGGTACTCACCGACCTGTCGGCCACCGAAACCGCCGCGGTACATACCCTGCCCGGCGCAAGGGTGCCAACCGGGCCAGTGCCGCCTGCCGAAGCGGTCGCTCCCGTGCCGGCCGCGACTACAGTCATCGCGCCGCCGCAATCCGCTGCAGCGGAATCGGCAAAACCGGCGGGGACCGAGCCCGCGCCACGCCCGACCCATCTGCCGCGCGCGGTGTGCATGGTCGGCATCACGCCAACCAGCGTGCCAGGACTTGTCGAAGGCTTGCGCGAACGCGGCTACGACGTGCGCGAATTCGCCGATGGCCGGATGCTGCTGGATTTCCTCGCCCATGCGATTCCCGGCGCCGTGCTCATCGATGCGCGCCAGTTGCGCGTGATGGCCCGCATGGCCGTGCTGTACGCCGGCATGGGCATTGCCAGCGAGCGCCTGCCCGCCGTACTCGCGGTATCGCCAAGCGGCGATCTCGGACACCGCCTGCTCGCCATGCGCGCCGGCGCCGCCGCGCTGTTCAGCGCGCCCGTCGATTCGCTGCGCGTCGTCGGCAAGCTCGATGAGTTGCTGCACGCCGACGCGCAGCCCGAATGGCGCGTCATGCTGGTCGAATCCGACCGCGAACACGCGGCCGAATCCGCGCGCGCACTGGTCGAACGCGGCATGACCGCACGCCTGGTCGGCAACGGTCAGGCCGCCATCGCCGCGATCGCGGACTTTCGCCCCGACGTCATCGTCATCGACCACGACCTGCCGGATGTCAACGGCGTGGAACTCATCCAGCTCATTCGCCAGCAACACGAATTCGCCGCGGTGCCGATCATCCTCGCCGCCGATGCGAACGGCAGTGCGCAACGCTTCGATGCGATCGCCGCCGGCGGCGACGAGGTACTGCTCAAGCCGGTCAAGGCGCGGCATCTGATCGGCGCCGTGCAGGCACGCGTGCAGCGCGCGCACTGGCTGCGCGAAGTCATCGGCAAACCCGGCGGCCGCGATGCGCGCACCGGTCTGTATTCGCGCACCACCCTGATCGAAAAACTCGAAGCCGCGCTTGGCGATCGCTCGGCGGCGCTGCTGTATGTCGCGCTGGATCGCGCCGCGTTGCTGCGCGAGCAGATTGGCCTGGCCGGACTCGCCGCGCTCGACGCCCACGTCGGCAACCTGTTGCGCAATCAGCTCGACGAGTTGGACCTGTCCGCCCAATACCAGGACTTCCACTACTTCACCGTTCTCACCCGGCGCAGCCGCAGCGAATTGACTGTCGCCGCCGAAGCCGTGCGCGAGGCGCTTGCCGAGCAGCCGTGGCAGTTCAACGGCCGCACACACAATTTGAGCGCGAGCCTGGGCCTCGCCCTGCTCGGCGGCGAGCATGCGAGCGTGGATTCGGTCGTGACCAACGCTCAGGCCGCGCAACTGGCCGCCGCGCACATGGGCGGCAACCGCGTGCTGTGGTTCGAAGCGAAAGAGGCCGCGCTTTTGCCGGTCGATCCGTTGCTCGCGGTGCGCGCCGTGCTCAGCCGGCCGCTGGTTGCCGAGCAGACCCAGTTCGAGTTCGGTGCAATCGCACCGCTCGCCGGCAAACTGCAAGGCCAGTACGAACTCGGCTTCAAGGTACGCAGCGTGCAGCATCCCGGAACCAGCGTGTCGTATGCTGAACTCGCGCCGGTCGCGGTCGAATGCAAGCAGATCGCCCCGCTCGATCGCATGCTGTTGCAGCATTCGTTGCAGGTACGCGAAGAACAGCTGCGGCGTGGCCGCCAGTTGCGCCTGTTCGTGCCGCAGGCGGTGACGAGTGCGCTGGAATCCGAATTTTCGTGGTGGCTGGAGCGCGAGCTGAAGTCACGGCATCTGTCCGGAACCGGCCTGACCATCGAACTGGCCTGCTCGACCCTGATCGACGCCGGCGAACGCGCGCGTGAACAGGTCAAGGCGCTGCACCAGCACGGCGTGCGCTTCTGTCTCGTCGACTACGGCCGCGACTGGGCCGCCGTACATGCGCTGAAAAGCCTGAGCGTGGATTTCGTGCGCCTTGCGCCGTCGCTGGTTGCAGAACTGGGCAGCGCCAAATCGGTCAGCGACACGATGCTGGCGCTGGTGCGCAAGGCGCATGCGAGCGGCGTCGCCGTGATCGCACCGGAAGTCGACAGCCTGCAACGCGCGCACCTGCTGCTGCGCCTGGGCGTCGACTACGGCATCGGCCCGGCGTTCTCGCGACCGCAGCCGCAGCCGGATTTCGATTTTAACCGACCGCTTTGGTAGCGCCCACTTCCCCCTTCCGCAGGAAGGGGGACTGAGGGGGATGAGCTTTGGCATCCCCCCGCGCTACGCGCGACCCCCTTCGTTCCGAAGGGGGTGACCTTCCGGGAGTCAGAGCATCCCCGTTTCCAGCTTCGCCACATCCGACATCATCGTGTGGTTCCACGGCGGATCGAAGACCAGCTCCACGTCGGTCTCGGTGACCGTGGGAATCGCTTCGAGCTTGGTGCGCACATCCTCGACCAGAATGTCGCCCATGCCACAGCCGGGTGCGGTCAGCGTCATGCGTACTTCGACCTTGCGCGTGCCGTCCTCGCGATGGCTCAACGTGCATTCATAGACCAGCCCCAGGTCCACGATATTGACCGGGATCTCCGGATCGAAGCAGGTGCGCAGTTGTTCCCAGACGAGTTTTTCCACGTCCGCATCGCTGGTGTGTTCGTCCACGACGATCGCCAGCGGCGGTTCCTTGCCGATCGCGTCGGCATCCGCGCCGGCAATGCGAAACAGGTTACCGTCGACGAAGACGGTGAAACTTCCGCCTAGCGCCTGCGTGATGTAGCCGTTCTGGCCGGCGGGCAAGGTAACTTCCTGACCCTGCGGCACCATCACCGCGGCGCAGTCGCGCTCGAAAACGACCGGCTCGGAACTTTGATTGTAGGCACCCATGGCGAATCCGTACTATTTTGGTCCACATTATCGCAGGAATGATGGCCAATTGCTGCTGGCACTCGCGCAATCAGGCTTGCGAAACCCGCGACAGGCATTCGGCGAGTATGCGCACGGCGGCTTGCAGGTCTGCCGGCGGCAGGTCGGCGTAACCGAGCAGCAAGCCCGGACGCTTCAGCGGCTTGTGGCAATACGGTGCAACCAGATAGATGCCGACGCCGTGCGCGCGTGCCTTTTCGACCAGCGCCTGCGCCTGCGCATGGCTCATGTGCCGCAACCACGCCAGGATATGCATGCCGGCGCTGGAATCGGCGACCTCGACGGCGTCGCCCGCGTAGCGTTGCAAGGCGCCAAGCAATGCGGAGCGGCGCGCGCGCAGCGTGTTGGCAGCGCGGCGCAGGTGGCGCTCGAACGCACCACTGCCGATGAGAAGCGCCAGCGCGGCCTGTTCGATCGCCGTGCTGCCGCGGTCGGTCAGCCACTTCGCCGCGACGAAGGCTTCGCGCAATCCCGGCGGCAACACCATGTAGCCCAGGCGCAGCGCCGGAAAGATCACCTTGGAAAAACTGCCGACGTAGAGCACGCGACCGGTGCGGTCGAGCGACTTGAGCGCGGCGAGCGGACGTGCGCCGTAGCGAAATTCGCCGTCGTAGTCGTCCTCGATCAGCCAGCAGCGGCGGCGCTGCGCCCAGTCGAGCAATTGCATGCGCCGCGGCAGGCTCAACACCGCGCCGGTCGGAAACTGGTGCGATGGCGTAACGACGGCAAGCCGCGTTTGCGCATCGCGCGGCAAGGCGCTGGCGACCAAACCATCGGCGTCGACGCGGCAGGTACGGATCACCGCGCCGCGCGCCTGGAACACCTGGCGCGCGCCCTGGTAGTGCGGATCTTCCAGCAGCATGCGATCGCCGACATCCAGCAACACGTCGGCAGCAAGCGAAAACGCCTGCTGGGTACCATTGACGATCAGCACGTCCTCCGGCGCGGCGTTGATGCCGCGGCGGCGCGCGAGGTATTCGCAGATCTGTACGCGCAACTGCGGCAATCCCTGCGGATCGGGATAATCGGTCTGCACATGCGCTGCGGCCTGATTCAGCGCGCGCCGCCATGCGCTGGCCAGTTGCGGATTCGTCATCGGCAAACCGTACTGCAGGTTGTAGCGCAGGCCACGATGCTGGCGTCCCGGGATCGCGCGGTCGTAGACCTGCTGCATGCGCCGCCCGCGTCGCGACAAAACCGGCGCGTGCGCGGTCGCCTGCGCCAATGCGGCCGCGGGTCGTTTCGGTACCGCGGCAAACGCGGCCACGTAGCAGCCCGAACCGGAGCGGCCATCGATCAAGCCTTCTTCGGTGAGTGCGGCGTAGGCGGCCAGCGCGGTGTTGCGCGAGATTTCCAGCTCGCGCGCCAGCGTGCGCGTGGCCGGCAGGCGCGATCCCGGCGCGCAGCGGCCGTCGAGGATCGCCTGCTTGAGCGCGCGCGCCAGTTGCAGGTAACGCGGTCCCTTGTCGTCCAGTTGCAAAAACATCGTGGCTCCATGAATCCGGCGAAAACCGGCACTCGCCGGGGCCAATCTGAAGGTTTAGATTCGTGCCGTCAAGCGCCGCGCGTGGCCGCTTCGGGAGTACGCATGTACAGCGTCGATTTCATCTTCGAACCAGGCGAGTACGACGATCGCTTCCATGAATTGAACGCAATCATCGATGCGGCCGCGCGCGCGTCGCCGGGATACCTGGGCGTGGAATCGTGGCGATCGCCGGATGGCAAATTGCGCAACGCGAAGTACTACTGGGAAACGCTCGAATCCTTGCGCGCATTCTCCAATCATCCCCAGCATCTGATTGCCAAGCGCGAATACGGCAAGTGGTATCGTGGTTATCACATCGTCATCGCGCAGGTGATCAAATCCTACGGCGACGGCGCGTTCGCGCATGTCACGCCGAACGAAAAAGACCGGCTGACTTGACCATGACCTGGCCTACTCCCGCAACTTTGCGCGGCAAGCTCGTAACGCTCGAACCCTTGTGCCAAGACCATCACGACGGCCTGGTCGAATCTGCGCGTGATGGCGAGCTGTGGAACCTGTGGTACACGTTCGTGCCCACGCCGCTGACGATGCGCGCCGACATCGACCGTCGCCTTGCGCTGCAAACCGCCGGCAGCATGGTGCCGTTCGTCATCATCGCCAATGCAACGCGGCGCGTGGTCGGTGCGACGGGTTACATGAACATCGACGCCGAGAACAAGCGGCTGGAAATCGGCCACACCTGGTATGCGGCGAGCGCACAGCGCAGCGGCATCAATACCGAAACCAAGCGCCTGCTGCTCGCGCACGCGTTCGAGGAACTGGATTGCATCGCGGTGGAATTCCGCACGCACTTCTTCAACCGCGCCAGTCGCGCGGCGATCGAACGCCTCGGCGCCAAGCTCGACGGCATCCTGCGCAATCATCGCCGCGGCACCGACGGCAGCCTGCGCGACACCTGCGTGTACAGCATCATCGCCGGCGAATGGCCGACCGTGCGCACGCATCTGGATTTCCAGTTGAACAAACTGCGCGGCTGACACGACCGCGCTGCATGACGTAGCATCCACGGATGGATTCAGCACAAACCCGCAAGACACCCGGATTCATTTCCTGCATCGCCACGACCGCCATCGCCGGGCTCGCCGCCGGCGCGCTGTGGTGCCTGCTCGCGCTCAGCGTCACGCACGGCGCGGGGTTCCTGATCATTCCGCTCGGCGCAGCGATCGGCGGGTATTTCCACTGGTTGGGTTTTGCGGGCAAGCGCGGCGCGATCTGCGCCATCACGACGGTTTTGATCGCCTTCGTCTACGCACAATACCTGTTCGCCGCCGTGCGCGTGGCGCAGATGCTCGGATTCCCGCTGCGCAACACGCTGTTCAAGATGGACTTTGGCCTGGCTTGGCAGGCGGCGTGCACGAATCTTGGCGGCTGGGATTTCGTGTGGCTGACTGCGGCGTGCGGACTCGCCGTTGCCATCGCCGGTTTCAGGCCGCTTCGGCCGGAGTGACTTCGGTCGCGATGATCCTCCCCTTGCGGC
>JAFEEK010000450.1 GCA_018241165.1 Pseudomonadota bacterium | reverse complement strand
GTCGCTGTCCTGAATGCTCGCCTGCACCGGTACCGGATGCCCGGGTTGGCCGTACGCGACATAGATCGGCTGGTCGGCGCGCAAGTCGTACGGCAACGGATAGACCATCGCGCGGCGGGAATAGGCCGGATCGAGTTTGCCATCGAACATGCTGACAACCCGCGGCCGGTAGTCGGGCGGCACGTACACGGCCACGCGCCCGGTCAGGATGCCGCGGATCGCCAGCAGCGGCTGGCTGTCGGCCCGCCAGTCGGATGCGATTTGCAACTGGTACCAGTCGATCCCGCGCGGCCTGGAAGTCAATATTGCCGCGCGAACCGTCGGCGCATCTGGCGGCGTGGCGCTTGCGCCAACGGCCCCGCCCATGGCCGGGGCCTCGGCTAGATGCGTGACATGCAGCGCGACGGGCTCAGTCCAGCCTGCCCGCAACCAGCAAGCAAGCAGCACTACCCCAAAACGGCATAACCCCCTGAACATCACCAGAACCGAAGCTCGAATGCACCAACTCTACGTGATTCTCGAAAGCAATAAAGGGGGTCAGAACCCGTCAATTCGCAAGCCAACCGTATCTGACCCCTTTCATTCCCCGCACTGGAAATAGACGATGTGATCCGGATTGAGCGCGATCGTCTGGCCCAGGCTGATCGCTCCGGTCTTGCGCAGGTGCACCTCGTCGCGGTGCAGGCGCAGTTCGTCGTCGTCGCCGAGCTTGACCCAGGTGCCGTTGGTCGATCGGTCCGAGATCATGAAATAGCCGCGCTTGTATTCGATCATGGCGTGGTTGCGCGACACCCATTCGGCATCCACGCACAAGCTGCTGGCGGCATCGCGGCCCATGGTGAACGGCGGCGACAGCGCATCGAGTTCGAGTACCTGGCCGCGGTAGCGCACCGTGAGCTTGACGCCGGCGTTGCCGCCGGCATCCAGGCGGATCGCGCGCTGGACCATGGTCACGATGGAGGTGTCTTCCTGCCACTGCGCATCCACGATGTCGATCGGATGCTGCTTGCCGGACACGCGCGCCTGCCCGACCGCGCGCGTGTGCAGCATGCCGACATTGGTCAGCAGGTTGACCGTGCTCGCGGTGGTGATGATCTGTTCGCGCTTGGCCAGGGACGCCATGCGTGCCGCGGTGTTGACCGCGTCGCCATACACGTCGTTTTCCTCGACCAGGGTTTCGCCGTGATGCAGGCCGATGCGGATGGCGAGCTTGTCGAGGGCGAAATTGACGTCGCGGGCGATGCGCTTTTGCATGTCCACCGCACACAACAGGCCCTGCATCGGCCCGGGGAAGGTGCACATGATCTCGTCGCCGATGGTCTTGATCACGCGCCCGCCATGCCGCGCGGTGACCTCTGACAGGGCACCAAGGATCGCAGCCACGAGTCGCCGTGCTTCGAGGTCGCCGCGGGTCTCGAACAGCTTGGTGCTGCCGCTTACGTCGGCGAACAGTATGGTCAGTGGGATGGTCTGGCTCATCGCTGTCCAAGTTTAGGCTATTCCGCCGCCAAGCTCCAAACCGGACGCCTCAGGCCAGGGCCTGCGCTGCCGCGACGATGTCGGCATCGCCCGGCAACACCAGCAACGCAGCGCCCGCCAGCGGCGTGTAGGTATCCACGCCGACCACGCGCTTGAGCGGCCTGGCGCCATGTCCGGCTTCGACAATGGCCGTAATGATGCCCTCGCCCACGCCGGCCGAGCGGCGGCCCTCGTCGACGACCAGGATGCGTTTGCATTCGCCGGCATGACGCGCGATCGCGGCTTCGTTGAGCGGCTGCAGCCAGCGCAGGTCGACGACGCGCACGGCCCAGCCACGCGTCTTTGTGATTTCGCGCGCCGCGCGCAGGCTCATCGGCACGCCGTTACCGTAAGTAAAGATCACCAGATCCTTCGCGGCGGGCTCGTAGACACGTTCTTCGCCCAAGGTCATGGCCTGGTCCGGCGAAGGATAGGCAAACTGCCATTGTCCGTCGCCGGCAGCGTACAGATCCTTGGTCATGTACAAGGCGATTGGCTCAAGGAACGCGCAGACACGTCCATCCACCTTCGCCAGCGCCATCAAGGTACGCAACATCATCGCCGCATCATCGCCACGCGATGCACAGCCGACGACCAGTCCCGGAATGTCGCGCAGGGCGGTAATCGAATTGTCGTTGTGGAAATGCCCGCCAAAGCCTTTCTGGTAGCCCAGCGAAGCGATGCGCATCACCATCGGGTTGCGATACTGGCCGTTGCTGAAGAACTGCAACGACGCCGCCTCGCCGCGAATCTGGTCGCAGGCGTTGTGGAAATACGCCAGATACTGGATCTCGGGCAGCGGCAGCATGCCCATATTGGCAAAACCCTGCGCGAGTCCAAGGATGATGGTCTCATCGAGCAACGTGTTGAACACGCGTGTGCCCTTGAACGCTTTTTGCAGCCCCTTGGTGACGGTGTACACACCGCCCTTCTGCGCCACGTCCTCGCCAAACAGCAAGGCCTCGGGATACTTGCAGAACAGATCGTGCAGGGCCTGGTTGATCTGGATCGCCAGATGCCGCGGTGGCAATTTTTCCGGCAGCTTGTCTGCCCCGCCAAACACCGCCAGACGCTTGTCCGCGAAATCGGCGCGGCGCGCTTCCACGTTGACCTGGTTCGGATGGTAGGGCGCCAATGGCGCGATGACTTCGGCGAGGTCGGTCAGCTTGGGCCGCCGATCGGCTTCCTCGGCGGCGGCGAAACACTGCTTGCGGATCGCCTCGTAGCGATCGAGCAACTGCTGCCTGGTGTAGATGCCGGCAACCAATGCGATGGCGGCGCTGCGCAAGAGCGGATCGGTGGCTTCGACCGCCATCAATTCCTCGACGCTGCGCCACTCGATCTCGAAATCGGTGCCGGCGTGGCCCATGATGCGCGTGGTGCGCAGGTGCAAGAATGTGGGTCGGCGCGTCGTGCGGCAATGATGGATCGCGCGCGCCACGCCTTCGTAACCGGCGGCGAGGTCCAGTCCGTCGGCGTAGAAATAGTCCAGATCGCGGCGATCGCGGAAATTGTTCGCGACCCAGTCGTTCGGCGTCTTCACCGAGATGCCGATGCCGTTGTCCTCGCACACGAACAATACCGGCGCCGGTAGTTTCTGATACGCCGTCCATGCGGCGGCATTGAACGCGGTCTGCGCGGTGGCGTGGTTGGACGAGGCGTCGCCGAAGGAACAAATCGCGATGGAGTCGTCCGGAATCGGCAACTTGTGGCCGATGCGCCGCGCCTGCTCGATCGCGACCGCGGTGCCGAACGCTTTCGGCAGATGCGAGGCGATGGTCGAGGTCTGCGGCAATACCCACAGCGGCTTGCTGCCCCAGACCTTGTGGCGACCGCCCGAAGCCGGATCATCCTTGCTCGCCGCGAACGACAGCGCCGAATCCATGATCGGATCGAGCTTTTTACCATCGGTGCCGGGCAATTTGCGGAAGCGTTCGGCCATGAATGCGCCGGAGCGATAGTGCAAGAACGCCGGATCGGTGTGGCGCGTGAGTCGCGCAACCATCGCGTTGCCTTCGTGACCGCTCGATCCAATGGTGTAGAACACCTTGTTCTTGACGCGCAGAACGCGTGCCATCAGGTCAAGATGCCGCGAGATCAACTGCGAATCGAACAGCTCGACGAAATCGCGCGCGCTGCACAAACTGCCATTGAGTACAGGCTCGTTCGGCGCACCGGCCGGCACGTTCGAACCCTGCCAGTTCTGCACGAACTCGATGAAGTTCTGATCGCACACTTCGGCGCGATTGAGGCTCTTGTGGCGGGCGGGAACCGGATTGGCGATGGCGTTCATGTTTTCTTCTCCCCCTCTCCCGCTGGCGGGAGAGGGTCGGGGTGAGGGTGGGTCAGGCACGCCGCGCGAGCCATTCCTCGCGCGTCTGGCCCCAGACATCGACGATGTGGTCGGCATAGGGTTCGGGCAGCGGCGATTGGCGTAGCAAGCGTGAGCCGAGTCTGCGCGCCAATGCGGCCGACGGCGTGTTTTCCGGGCTGATCGAATGGATCACGTCGGTCCAGCCCAGATTCGCGAACGCCCAGTCGATGGTCGCGATGGCCGCTTCTTGCGCGAAACCCTTGCCCCAGGCGCTGCGCCGAAACGCCCAGCCGACCTCGGTGCCGGGCCAACCTTCCGGAAACCATGGGCCACACTGGCCCAGCCATTGCCCGCTCGCCTTGTCGAGCACGCTGAACATGCCAAAGCCCTGCACCATCCACGCCCCCGGCATTTGCAAAAACTTGCGCCAGGCCGCTGCGCGCGGCAAGGCGCCGCCGATGTGGCGCGCGGCCTCTTCGTCGGCGTGCAGTTGCGCATAGCCGTCGAAATCCTCGATGCGCGGCAGGCGCAGGATCAGGCGTTCGGTTTCGATCAATGGCGAATCAGAAGGCATTGATGCCGGTGACTTCGCGTCCTACCACGAGCTGGTGCACGGTTTCGGTGCCTTCGTAGGTGATGACGGATTCGAGATTCAGTGCGTGGCGAATCGGGCTATGTTCTGTCGTGATGCCGGCGCCACCAAGGATGTCACGGCATTCGCGCGCGATGTCGATGGCCATGCGGCAGTTGTTCCACTTGGCCAAGCTGACTTGCGTCGGCTGCATCACGCCTTTGTCCTTCAGGCGCCCGAGTTGCAGCGACAGCAGCTGCGCCAGCGTGATCCGGCGCGCCATGTCGGCAAGCTTGAGCTGCACCGCCTGATTGGCGGCCAGCGGGCGCTTGAACAGGATACGGTTTCTCGCATATTCGGTCGTCTCGGTGAAACACGCAATCGCCGCACCGATCGGGCCCCAGGTGATGCCATAGCGCGCCTGGGTCAGGCAGCCAAGCGGACCTTTCAGGCCTTTCACGTTCGGCAGGCGGTTCGCATCCGGTACGCGCACGTTGTCGAAGAACAGCGCGGACGTGACCGATGCGCGCAGGCTCATTTTCTTGTGCACTTCCTGCGCGGCGAAGCCGGGTGTGCCCTTCTCGACGATGAAACCCTGGATGCCCTCGTCGGTCTGCGCCCAGACGATCGCGATATGGGCAAGGTTGCCGTTCGTGATCCACATCTTGGCGCCGTTGATGATCCAGTCGCCGCCGTCTTTTTTCGCATGCGTCTTCATGTTGGCCGGATCCGAACCGCCGTGCGGTTCGGTCAGGCCGAAGCAGCCGATCACCTTGCCGGCCGCCATCTGCGGCAGCCAGCGCTTGCGCTGTTCTTCGCTGCCGTAGGCGTAGATCGGGTACATGCACAGTGAACTCTGCACCGAAGCGAAGCTGCGCAGGCCGGAATCGCCGCGCTCGAGTTCCTGGCAGATCAGGCCATAGCTGACGCCGTTCATGCCGGCACAACCGTATTCGTGCGGCAGGGTCGCGCCGAGCAGGCCCAGTTCGGCCATTTCCGGAATCAGTTCGGTCGGGAAACGCGCCTTGTCGAAACAGTCGCCGATGATCGGCAACACGCGCTCGTCGGTAAAGCGCGCGACCGTGTCCTGCACCATGCGCTCCTCTTCGCCGAGCAGCGAGCGGATATCGTACAAATCGGTCGGATTCAGCGGCGCGGCAGGCATGGAAATCTCCGGATTTTGCGGAACAATGGCAAGGCCGCGTATTCTAGCGATCCAACCGTCGAAAGTCCCGCAGAATCAAGTGCTACGCGTTCCCATTCTGACCTATCACGCCGTCAATATCGCCGGCAACGATTATGCGAACAATGACCACGTCGCATTCGCCGCAGACCTGCGCCTGATTCACGATCTGGGCCTGCGCATCGTGCCCGTGCATTGGGTAGTCGACCAGTTGCTCGGCACGGCCGACCGCGACCTTTCACGCTGCGTGGCGCTGAGCTGCGACGATGGCTCGGATTTCGATTACTACGATCTCGATCACCCCTCCCACGGCCCACAGCGCAGCCTGTTCAACTGCATGACGGATTTCATCTTCGAACGCGGTGTTGCCGCGCACCCCGACCTGCACCTGACCTGCTTCGTGATCGCTTCACCCGAGGCACGCGCGCACCTCGACCACACCTGCCTTGCCGGACGCGGCTGGATGAGCGATCGCTGGTGGAAGCCGGCGCTGCAATCCGGGCGCATCGCCATCGAAAACCACAGTTTCGACCACAACCACGCCGCGATTCCGTTATCTGGCATTGACGGAATGCAACGTGGATCGTTCCATCCCGTCGACACTTACACGCGCGCAGATGCGGAAATCGCACAGGCGACGCGCCTGATCGGCGCCGCGATTGCACCGCAGCGCACGTCGCTGTTCTGCTATCCCTATGGGCAATCCAACGACTACTTGCGCACCGACTACCTGCCAAATCATCAAAGCGAACACGGCATGCGCGCGGCATTCGGCGATGGCGCCACGCCGGTAACATCGGCAAGCGACCGCTGGAACCTGCCGCGCTATATCTGCGGCTGGCATTGGAAAACGTCGCAGGAACTAAAAGCCATTCTACGTGAATCGGCCGAATAGTGTACGAATTTGACGCCCCAGCCAAGCCTGTCTAGCATCCCATTGACGCCTGTGCGGGAACTCGAAATGTCGTCTTGCAAGATCGGTGAATTATTCGACCCGCGCGAAATCCTTCCGACCGCGCTGCATGGCTTTTTGACGATCACGGAAGTCGACGACGCCGGTTTCCTGGTTGGCCCGCTTTTCCAGCAAAAATTCGGTGAGAGTCCTCCAGGCGAACCCCGCCATATCGTCTGCCTGTATCGCGATTCGAACAACGCGCAACATGTCGTCGGCTACTCGCACATGCGCCCGTTTGGCGATGTCTATCTGTCCGGTGGATCATGCACCAGCGGCGACACGTTGCGCAGAATGCAACCACAAGAACGCGAAATCGTGGACGCAAGCGGTGGCATCTGGTTTCATCTGCTCAAGTACGCGTTTCGCAAATACGCGGATTGCTGTGATGCGTTTTTCGGCCATTGTGGCAATCCGCGCGCGCTCGAGGTCGCCCTCGCTGCGGGGTTCATCAAGACCGGACACGAGCCAATCATCGTCAATTGGCACAAGCCACTACACGAAACTTTCAAGCGTGCCCTGCTCGCGAAAGTGGTTGCCCTCGGCCCCTTCTGAAAGCGCCGCTTCTACCACGCCTTCTTGTTCGAGACGCCATGCGGCACATGGCCGGTCGCGACGTGCTGGCGCGCCGATTCCACGTTCGCGTGCGAATCGTCGAAGAAGATGTCGGCGCCGAAGGTTTGCAGGAATGGCCCCTTGTCGCGGCCGCCGAGGAACAACGCTTCGTCCAGGCGCACGCCCCAGCCGCGCAAGGTCAGGATCACGCGCTTGTGCGCCGGCGCCGAACGCGCGGTGACCAGCGCGGTGCGGATCGGCGAGTCGTCTCCTGCCGGAAACGCGGCCTGCAGGCGATGCAGCGCGGCGAGAAATCCGCGGAATGGCCCGCCCGACAGCGGCGTGTCGGCGTTTTCCACTTCGTTGCGATGGAACGCCTCGATGCCTTGCTCCTGCGAGACACGCTCGGATTCGTCGCCGAAAATCACCGCGTCGCCGTCGAAGGCGATGCGCAGCTGATCCGACGCCGTTGCCGGCGCTTTCGACGGCAGGATCGTTGCCGCCGCGATCCCGGATGCAAGCGCCGCGGCAACGCTTTCCGGATTCGCCGACAGGAACAGTTGCGCGCCGAACGATGGCACGTAGGGCGAAGTCGGTGCGCCACCGGTGAACACCGCGCGCGCGATCTGCAATCCGTAATGTTCGATGGAATTGAAGATGCGCAGCCCGGTGTCGGCGGAATTGCGAGATAGCAGCACCACTTCCACGCGCGGCTCGGTGGCGCCATCGTTCAGGCGCAACAGCTTGCGCACCAGCGGAAACGCAATGCCCGGCGCGAGCAGTTCGTTTTCGTGCGTCATCTGGAAGCGACGGTATTCGTCGATGCCCTCGCGTTCGAACAGTTCGTGGCTCTCGCCAAGATCGAACAATGCGCGCGAGGAGATCGCAACGATCAGGCGATCGTCGCCGGGTTTCACCGCTGCCGATTCGGTCGCTTGCATGCGCGCCAGTGTAGCGCCAACGCCTGCGCCGGGTAGCCCGCGGCTACTCGAATCCATTCTTGAAGATCGTATCCGCCAGGATCACCGCGGCATAGGCGTCCACGCGCCCGTACCCTTGCACGGGATTGGGAAACGTCGTTGCCGCGATGGCGCCGCAAACCTGCGTGCTGGTGATTGGCACCGCGGTCTGGCGCAGGATGTCCATCACGCGTTGCGGATCCCCCTTCAACGCCGGATTCACCGCCATCACCAGAGCCGCCACGCCGGTCACATGCGGCGTCGCCATGCTGGTTCCGTTCATGCTGACGTAGGCGGTGTCGCTGGTGTTGGTCGCCGATCGTACGTTCGAGCCTGGGGCAACGACATCGGGCTTGACCCGATTCGCGCCGGT
>JAFEEK010000044.1 GCA_018241165.1 Pseudomonadota bacterium | reverse complement strand
GTGCGGTCGATGACGCTGGCGCGGCAGCGCGCGCGCAACGCCGCGCTGGCCAGGATCAGGTCGATGCGCAAGCCGAGGTTGCGGCGGAACGCCGCCTGCCGGTAGTCCCACCACGAAAAATGCCCGGTCTCGTTGTTGAACAGGCGAAAGCTGTCGGCAAATCCCAGGTCGAGGATGGATTTGAAAGCCTCGCGTTCCGGCGTCGAGCACAGGATCTGCTCGCGCCACTGGGCCGGATCGTGCACGTCGCGATCGTCCGGTGCGATATTGAAATCGCCGAGCACGACAAGATTCGGATGACGGCGGATCTCATCGGCGAGATACGCGCGTACCTTGCCCAGCCAGTCGAGCTTGTACGCGAACTTGTCGCTGCCGACCTCCTGACCGTTGACCACGTACAGGTTCGCCACGCGCACGTCGCCGACCGTCGCGATCAGGATGCGCCGCTGCGGATCGTCGAGTCCGGGAATATCGGTGACGACATCACGCGGCGCCTCGCGCGCGAGGATCGCCACGCCGTTGTAGGTCTTCTGTCCGGAAAACGCGACGCGATAACCCATCGCGGCGATTTCGTCGGCGGGAAAATTCGCATCCTCGGTTTTCGTTTCCTGCAATGCGACGATGTCCGGCGTTGCGCTGCCCAGCCACTCGCGCAGATGCGGCAGGCGCACCTTGAGCGAATTGACGTTCCAGGTGGCGATTTTCATCGGGTGATTCTACGCCTCAGGCCATCAGACCATAACTGCGCAGCAACGCATCGGCGTTCGGTTCGCGGCCGCGGAATTCGACGAAGGACTCCAGTGCCGGACGCGAGCCGCCGACGGCGAGGATGTTGTCGCGGAACGCGGCGCCCGCCGCGGCATTGAAAATCCCGGACTCTTCGAAACGCGCGAATGCATCTGCCGACAACAATTCGGCCCACAGATAGCTGTAATAACCGGCCGCATAGCCGCCGCCGAAAATGTGCGTGAAGCTGTACGGCATGCGTTGCCAGGGCGGAGGCTGAATCACGGCGACTTCGCGGCGCACGTCGGCAAGCACGACCAGCGTGCGCGCGCCGCGCGCGGGATCGAATTCCAGATGCAGGCGGAAATCGAACAGCGCGTATTCGAGCTGGCGCACCAGGAACAAGCCGGCATGGAAATGCCGCGCCGCGAGCATGCGCTGGAACAGTTCCTCCGGCAGCGCCGCGCCGGTTTGCCAATGCCGCGCGAACAGGTTCAGGGCCTCGCGCTGCCAGCAGAAATTTTCCATGAACTGGCTGGGCAGCTCGACCGCATCCCACTCCACGCCGTCGATGCCGGCCACGCTCGGATAATCGACTTCGGTGAGCAGGTGATGCAGGCCGTGTCCGAATTCGTGGAACAGCGTCGTCGCGTCGTCGTGGGTGAGCAGGCTTGGGCGCGTGGATGTGGGTGGCGCAAAGTTGCAGGTCAGGTAGGCGATCGGCAACTGCGTGGCGCCGTCGGCGCGAAAGCGCGAACGGCAAACGTCCATCCACGCGCCGCCGCGCTTGCCGGTGCGCGCGTACAAGTCCACGTAGCAACCGGCAATGGTCTTGCCGCTCGCATCGAGCACGTCGTAAAAGCGCACATCCGGATGCCAGACATCGACGCCGGCGCGCTCGCGCAAGCTCGCACCGAACGCGCGCGCGACGATGGCGAACAGGCCGTCGAGCACCGACGGCAACGGAAAATAGGGTTTCAAATCTTCTTCACTCAGCGAAAATTTGCGCAGGCGCAACTTTTCGGAGGCGTAGCCGACATCCCACGGCTGCAAGTCGGCGATGCCCAATTCGGATTTCGCGAATTCGCGCAGTTCGAACAATTCGCGTTCGGCTACGGGCTTGGCCCGCCGCACCAGGTCGTGCAGGAATTCCAGCACGCGCGCCGGCGTGGCCGCCATTTTCGTGGCGAGCGATTCTTCCGCCGCGTTGGCGAAGCCGAGCAGGCGTGCGGCCTCATGACGCAGGGCGAGCATTTCCTCGATGCGCGCGGAATTGTCGAAGCGGCCCGCATCCGGGCCCTGGTCCGAGGCGCGCGTGTGGTAGGCGGCATAGACACGCTCACGCAAGCCGCGATTGTCCGCCCAGGTCAACACCGCCTGCACGCTCGGCGGCTTCAGGGTGACGAGGTAACCATCCTTGCCGGCTTCGCGCGCCGCTTCGCGCATCAGTTCGCGGTCGGTCTCGGGCAGGCCCGCGAGCGCGGCTTCGTCGGCGCTTTCCGTCCACGCCTGGGTCGCGTCCAGCACGGCTTCCTCGAACTCGGTGCCGAGCCGCGTCAGCGCGTTGCTGATGTCGCGAAAGCGCGTGCGCGCAGGTTCTTCCAGCGCCACGCCGGCGAGCCGGAAATCGCGCAAGCCGTGTTCGACCAGGGTCCTGGCTGCACGCGGCAACCGATGAAATTGCGCATCGTCGGCGACGGCCTTGACGGCCGCAAACAGCCCGCGGTTCTGGCCCAGTTCCGCGCCAAAATCGCTGATCGCTTCCTCGGCTTTTGCGTACACCGCGCGCAATGCGGGCGTATCGGCCACGGCATGCAGGTGCGATACCGGCGTCCAGATGTGTTCGACGCGGTTTTCCAGCGCTTCCTGCGGCAACATCGTGTTGGCAAACGTGCGCGGTGCGGGATCGGCGACGAGCGCATCGACCTGCTTGCGATATTCGGCGAGCACGGCGTCGATGGCCGGTTGCACATGGTCGGGCCGGATAGCGGAAAAGCGCGGCAGCGCGGATTCTTCGAGCAGGGGATTTTGATTCATCGGCCTAACGTGACGGGCGGCGCGGCGAAAATCAAGCCGTGCGCCGGATTTTCGCGTTAGCATTCGCGACGATGAGCCAATCCGGACCCGGGCAAACCTACGACGCGCATCGCCTGTTGCGCGGGCTGGAGCTGTTCCGCCATCTGGATGCGGCCACGCTCGACGAACTGGCCGCCGAACTGGAATGGTTCGCCCTGCCCGGCGGCGCGACCTTGTTCGAATACGGCGATGCGTCCGACGCGTTGTGCGTGCTCAAGTCGGGAAGCCTGGGTGCATTCAAGCCCGCGCCCGATGGCGGCTTCGTGCTCGATGGCGTGGTCGCGGCCGGCGAAACCGTGGGCGAACTCGGCCTGATCGTCGATGCGCCGCGCTCGGCCACGGTGCGCGCGCTGCGCGATTCGGAACTGCTGCGCCTGTCGCGCAGCGGTTTCGACAAACTCGTGGCGCGGCATCCGCAGGCGATGCTGGTCACGGCGCGACTGGCGGTCAAGCGCCTGGTCGCGC
>JAFEEK010000449.1 GCA_018241165.1 Pseudomonadota bacterium | reverse complement strand
GGCAGGCGCACGGCGTCGAGCAGGCGCTGCACGCCGGCCTCGTGCTCGCGCGTCTTGCGCGCCTGCTCGCCGCGCAGGTCGTAGCGGCCGGCGCCGGCGTGGGTGTCGAAATAGCGGAATGGCGTCTGTTTGGCCTTGAGCGACTCGATCAGTCCGGTCAGGATCGCGTGCTTGAACACATCGGCGAAGTTGCCGGCGTGAAAGGCGTGGCGGTAGTTCATGGTCGTCGTCCGTGCCGAAATTGACCGCAGTGTGGAGTGTAGCAAGCGTTGGCCGTCGGATCGCCCGGCAAACGCAAGAATTGGCTCGACGCACGGGTCGGTTGGGCGTAGATTATGCCCGGCATGAAACGTATCGCGCTCCAGTTGTTGCTTTCCGCCGCCCTGATTTTTCAGGGCCTGAGCGCGTTCGGTGCAATCTTCACGCATGCCCCTTGCTGTGACTGTGATGGACAGATTGCTCAGACACACTGTCAGCACAGCCACGGCATGCCGTGCAAATCGAATTGTGCGCAGCATTGCATCGGCTGCACCGCAACCGCATTCGTCGCCATGCCGGCGTTTGCCGTGATCGCAACCGCCGTATCCGCCGATCCGGCGCCACGCGCGCGCGCCGCTGCGCACACGCGCGACGATCTGCCGCCGACCCGACCTCCGATCGCCTGACTCCCTTCGCGTTGTAACGCCGCGCAAAACTGCGCGGTGTGCGTGTATGCGGGAGTCAATCATGTCATCAGACATTTTTTCCGGGTCAAAGCCGGAAGCTCACAATTTGTCACGCCGCCGTTTCGTGCAAGGCATCGCGCTCGGCAGTGCCGCCATGTTCGGCGGATTTATCAAACCGGCATGGGCGCAGGGCAGTTCGGCGCACGCAAGCGTTTTGTCGGGAACCGATTTCGCGCTCGAGATCGGCGAAACGCCGGTCAATTTCACCGGCGCCGCGCGCACCGCGACGACGGTCAACGGACTGTTGCCGGGCCCGACACTGCGTTGGCGCGAGGGCACCACGGTCACGCTGCGCGTGACCAACCGCCTGCGTGTGCCGACTTCGATCCACTGGCACGGCATCATCCTGCCCGCGGGCATGGATGGCGTGCCAGGCCTGAGTTTCCGCGGCATCGCGCCGGGCGAAACCTTCACCTATCGCTTTCCGGTGCGCCAGAGTGGCACTTACTGGTATCACAGCCATTCCGGATTCCAGGAGCAGGAGGGCTTGTACGGTTCGCTGGTGATCGATCCCGCGCAGCCCGATCCGATTCGCGCCGAGCGCGAACATGTGGTCATGCTCAACGACTGGACCGACGAGGACCCGGCCGCGATTTTCGCGCATTTGAAGAAAATGCCTTCCTACTACAACCGCGGCGAGCTGACCGCGCGCGATTTTCTCGACGATGTCTCGCGGGTGGGACTGAAAGCAGCGTTGGCCTCGCGCAAGATGTGGAACGAAATGCGCATGAGCCCGCGCGATCTGGTCGACGTCACCGGCGCGACCTACACGTACCTGATGAATGGGCATGCGCCGGCCGGCAACTGGACGGGTCTGTTCAGACCCGGCGAACGCGTGCGCCTGCGTTTCATCAATGGCTCGTCGAACAGTTTTTTCGACGTGCGTATCCCCGGATTGAAGCTGGGCGTCGTCGCCGCCGATGGACAGAACGTGGAACCGGTCGACGTGGACGAATTCCGCATCGCTCCGGCGGAAACCTACGATGTGATCGTGCGGCCAGGCGAGGATCGCGCCTACACGATTTTCGCCCAGTCGATGAGTCGTGACGGTTACGCGCGCGGCACGCTGGCGCCGCGCGCGGGCATGCAGACCGACGTACCCGCGCTCGATCCGCTGCCGATGCTGACGATGGGCGACATGATGGGCGCGATGGAGCATGGCGATCATGCAATGCATGGCATGGATCACGGGCATTCGATGTCCCTTCCCCCGCCTGCGGGGGAAGGTGGCCGAAGGCCGGATGGGGGCGATCATGCGCACATGATGCATGAAGGCGATATGCATGGCATGACGATGACCACGCCGCCGAGAGTTCGTCACGCGCGCAGCGAGTACGACAATCCGAACGTGGACATGCGCGTGGATTCGCCGCGCACGAATCTCGACGATCCTGGCATTGGCCTGCGCGACAACGGCCGCCGCGTGCTGACCTATGCCGATCTGCGCACGCTCGGAGGATCGCTGTATCCGCAGCAGCCGGTGACGCGCGAGGTCGAATTGCACCTGACCGGCAACATGCACCGTTTCGTCTGGGGTTTCGACGGATTGAAATTCTCGCAGGCCAAGCCGGTGCATTTGCGCTACGGCGAGCATGTACGCCTGATCCTGGTCAACGACACCATGATGACGCATCCGATCCATCTGCACGGCATGTGGAGCGAACTCGAATCGCCGGACGGGCAGTTCCAGGCGCGCAAGCACACCATCAGCGTGCAGCCGGCGCAGCGGGTGACCTATCGCGTGATGGCCGATGCGCCCGGGCGTTGGGCCTACCACTGCCATCTGCTCTACCACATGGAGGCAGGGATGATGCGCGAGGTGGTCGTGTCATGAAAACAACGGCATTGTTGTTTGCGGGATTGTGCGCAGTGTTCGTTGCATCGGCGGCAATCGCACAGGACGCCATGCAGGAGATGGACATGCCGATGCAAGGCGGATCGGCGCCGGCCGATGCGCGCAGCCCGGATTACTCCGATGGCGTCGATCACGGCGACATGACCGGCATGGACATGCCAGACGACAAGCCGCTCGGCATGCTGCTGATCGACCGGCTGGAGGCTTTTGATGCGCGCGATGCCAATGGTACGGCATTGGATGCGCAGGCCTGGTATGGCAACGATGCCAACAAGCTGTGGCTGAAGGCCGAAGGCGAGCGCAGCGGCGGGCGCTTGCAGGAACTGCGCACCGAAGCGCTGTGGGACCGCCCGATTGCGGCGTATTGGGATACGCAACTCGGCGTGCGCCACGACTTCGGCGTGGGACCCGATCGCACCTGGGCGGCGTTCGGCGTGCAGGGACTCGCTCCGTATTGGTTCGAGGTGCAGGCAACGGTGTATGTCGGCCAGTCGGGCCGCACTGCGTTGCGCTTCGATTCCGAATACGAATTGCTGCTGACCCAACGCCTGATCCTGCAGCCGCGCATCGAGGTCAATTTTTATGGTCGCAACGACCCGCAGCGGCACATCGGTTCGGGATTGTCCGATGCGGCATTGGGTTTGCGCCTGCGCTACGAATTCACGCGCCAGTTTGCGCCGTACATCGGCGTGGAAGCCGAGCGCAAGTTTGGCAAGACCGCAGACTTCGCGCATGCCGAAGGCGAATCCGCCTTTGATCCACGCCTCGTCGCGGGATTGCGCATCTGGTTCTGACGGGAGCATTCGCAAATGAAATACCTTGCCGTTGTCATCATCGTTCTCATCGCATCGGCGGCGGGAGCGGGCGTTTTCGCCTGGTCGGGCTTGTACAACATCGGCGCGGACGCGCCGCACTGGAGCGTGACGGCGCGCATCATGCAGACCGTGCGCGATCGCTCGGTGCATGCGCATGCGAAAGACATCACGGTGCCGACTCTCGATGATCCGCAGTTGATCCTCAAAGGCGCCGGCCAATACGCGGCGATGTGCACCGGCTGCCATCTCGCGCCGGGCATGGCTAATTCCGAAATCCGGCCGGGCCTGTATCCGCAGCCGCCGGTGCTGTGGCAGACGCGGGTCGATCCGCGCGATGCGTTCTGGACGATCAAGCACGGCATAAAGATGAGCGCGATGCCGGCCTGGGGCGGCAGCCACGACGACGACACGATCTGGAGCATGGTCGCATTCCTGCAAAAGCTCCCCGGCATGACGCAGCAGCAATACAAGGACATCGTCGCCAGGGCGCCGCCGGACGAGGACATGAAGATGGAGATGGATCATGCGCATATGCACGAGTAGCCGACGGCGCGGACATTGCTGCGCGCTGGTGGCGCTCGCGCTGTGCTGCGTGGCGGTGCAGGCGCAAGCATCGAGTGATGCGAACGCGCCGGTGCCCTTGAGTCTGGATGCGGCGACTCAGCTTGCCGCCGCGCAGGCGCCGCAGGTACAGGTACAACTGTTGCGCGCGCAGGCGGCGCGCGACGACGCGATGCGCGCCGGCCGGCTGCCCGATCCCAAACTCGTCGCCGGCATCGACAATCTCACCGCCACCGGTGCGCAAGCCTTCAACGCCGCGGGCGATGACATGACCATGCGCACGTTTGGCGTGATGCAGGAGATTCCGGCGCGCGCCAAACGCCGAGCCGAGAGCGCGATTGCCAGTGCGGACGTGCGCGTGGCGGATGCCGACGCGGCCGGTTTGCGTCTGGCAGCCGAGCGCGCCACGGCGCAGGCCTGGGTGGCGTTGTGGTCCGCGCAGCGCGAACGCGATTTGCTCGCGGATCTGCGCACCCAATCCGGACTTGCGGCAGCGGCCGCCAAGGCGCGCTTGTCCGGCGGTGCCGGCAGCGCCACGGATGCGCTGGCCGCACGCGCGGAGACGGTCGAACTCGACAACCGCATCGACGGCGCCGAAGCCGACATGGCGATCGCGCGCGCTGCACTTGCGCGCTGGGTCGGCGATCGCGCCGACGGCGATCTGGCGCAAGCGCCGGATTTCGCGGCGCTGCCGGTGCCGCCGGCGCAGTTGCAGGGCGATGTCGACCGGCAAGGGCCGTTGCTCGGCTGGAGCGCTCGCGAGGATCGCGCGCAGGCGCGGATCGACCTGGCCCGGGCCGGCAAGCGTCCGGACTGGAGCGTGAGCCTGAATTACGGCGAGCGCATCCATCGCGCCGACATGGTCAGCGTGATGGTCGGTTT
>JAFEEK010000448.1 GCA_018241165.1 Pseudomonadota bacterium | reverse complement strand
CTGCTACATCATTGGTGCAGCCCAAGGACATCTATTGTGCGCATCTGGACATTGTCCACGGATGCCAGTTGCGTTGCCTGGGCTGTCCGAACTCCACACTGCTGCCCAAGATCAAGCGCATATCGGTCGCTGATTTCCGTACATGCCTGGCCAACTTGGATGTTCAGCGAATCCACTTGCTGCGACTGTTCAATTTTGGCGAACCTTTGCTGCACAAGCAGCTTTCCGAAATCGTTTCTGCCATTCCCGAGCAAAAGTGGAAGGCGGAAATTGTGGAGATATCCACCAATGGCCAGCAAGTGTATTGGGACGATTTCGAAAAAACCCTCAAGCAAAACGTCATCACCCGATTGGCAGTGAGTTGCGATGGCGACGGCAGTCCGGCCGAATACGAGCGCCTGCGACCGCCTTCAAAGTGGGAAAAATTCATTGAATTCCTGGAGCGCACACGCGAATTGCGCGACCGCTGGTCCCCAAACCTGCAATTGATTACCCGCTCGGTTGTCGAAAACCCGCAGGCGATGGCACGTTGGCGAGAGGTACTGGAGCCGCGCGGATGGGCACCCGAATTCCGCAGCTGGATGGCATTGCCAGAATCTGCGCAAAACATGACGCATCGCCGCATTGAAGTGCCGAAGGGCGCATGTGTGTTTCTTGCCGAACCTGAGGAATACAACGCGCATCCGTGGCGCGGTGAAATTCGCGTGCTGTACATGGATGCGGATGGCACGGTGGTGCCGTGTTGCATCCACCCGCGAGCGGGCGAGTTCGGCAACCTGCTGAAGCAGAAGTACAGCGAGATCCTGCGCGGGGAGCTGCGTGCGCGATTCAAGCGGCAGATGATCGAGAACCGTGCCGGCATGTCCATTTGCGGCCAATGCGAGATGGGACCGATCGGCCACGAAGGGCCGACGTTCCACAATGCCATGGCCGTGGATTTTTGAGCTCGCGATGGACTCGGTGCAAGCATCCAGAGCTCACGTCCTGCTTCGTGCCAATGGATTGGGAAAGGCATATCCAAAAGTCTTTCATCGACGCGACCGCTTGCGCGCATTGGGGCGCTTGCTGTTCGGACGCCGCGACGACGATGCGGTAAGTGTGCTCGAAGGCGTGGATCTGCAAGTCGAACGCGGCCAATCTCTCGGCTTGATCGGCGAGAACGGCGCCGGCAAGTCGACCTTGCTGAAGCTGCTCACCGGTGTGCTCACCCCGAGTACGGGCCAAGTAGTCGTGGATGGCCGCGTAGGAGCATTGCTTGAACTTGGCGCCGGTTTCCACCCGGAGTATTCCGGGCGCGACAACATCGCGTTGTCGGCTGCGCTATATGGCCTGTCGGTCGAAGAAACCCGCGCCAAGATGGCCGAGATCATCGAATTTGCCGACATCGGGAACTACATCGACGAGCCGGTCAAACACTATTCGTCCGGGATGGGAGTACGTCTGGGTTTTGCCATCGTCGCCGCCTTGCGTCCGGATTTGCTGATCACGGACGAAGTACTCGCGGTGGGCGACGAGTCGTTCCAGAAAAAGTGCGTGCGCTGGATGGAGGATTACCTGTCCAATGGCGGCACGCTCATTCTCGTTTCGCACAGCATGTACCACATCCAGAAATTGTGCCGACAAGCGTTGTGGTTGCGGCATGGGCACGTGGAAGCCAGTGGGGATGTTTTCGAAGTTACCCAGGCCTATCTCGCGTACCACGAACGCAAGACCGCGATGCAGGAAGCAGCGCATATCCAGTCGACCGGACGCGGCACCGAATTCGAAATGGTCGAGTTCGCCTTGAACGGACAGGCTGCGGATCTGCCAGTGATGATTGAACAAGGCGGCGACCTCGCCGCTTGTGTCAAAGTGAGTTCGCGTTATGGGCGCGAACCAGTCATCGCCTTTGGCTTGAGCAAGGCCGATGGCACGACCGTATACGGTCTTGCCTCGGACATGGATGGTTGCCGGCCCGTTCGGATCGATGAAGGACTGTATTCGGCGCAGATCGTGTTCAACAACCTGCCACTGCTGCCCGGCAGCTACTTGATCCGAGCGCATGCCATGGATTCCGAGGCGATGCGTCTGTTTTGTTCCATGGAGCGCGGCATCACCGTGCGCGGGGCATCGCGCGAACTGGGCATGGTACGGCTCGCGCATGCGTGGCGAGAATGTTCAGCTACCCCAGCAGATCGCAAGGTGGCAGCGTCGTGAGCGGCGGAACACTCGAATTCACCGGCGAGCGTTTCACACCCGAATGCGTGCGTGAGATCCGCTACGAACATTGGGCGCGCTACGCGTTTGCGTTCGAGTTGGCGCGTGGCAAGCGCGTGCTCGACGCCGCCTGTGGCGAAGGCTATGGCAGCGCGATGCTCGCGGGCAGCGCGACCAGCGTGCTCGGCGTGGATATTGCCGAAGATGCCGTTGCGCACGCGCGTTCGCGCTACGGCATGCAGGCGAACTTGCGCTTCGATCGCGGCGATTGCACGGCACTGGATTTCGCGCCGGGAAGTTTTGACCTGATCGTCTCGTTCGAAACGCTCGAACATGTGGCCGCCCAAAAGGAGTTGATCGCCGGGTTCGCGCGTGCGCTGACCGACGACGGCATCCTGATCGTGTCGTCGCCGGACAAGCGCACCTACAGCGACGTCAGCGGCTTTCGCAATGAGTTTCATGTACGCGAACTGTATCGGGAGGAACTGCTGGCGCTGTTGGCGCCGCATTTCCCGCAAGTACGGCTGTTCGGGCAAAAACTGCTGTTCCAGTCCGCGATCTGGAACCTCGATTGCGTGCCGCACACGGTCGCTGCGGCGACGCTGGCCGAGTCCGACACCGCAGCGCATGCGGGACTGGACTACGCGCCACTTTATTTCATCGCCGTGTGCTCGCGCCGGGCCCTGCCGGAACTGCCGAACCTGGCATTGTTCGGCGATCGCGATGAGTCCGTCTATGCCCACTACAATAGCGAAATACGTCGCCTGATCGCTGCCGACGCACGCATCGTCGAACTTGAATCGGAGATCGGGCGATTGCGCGACGAACTAGCAAAATCTCACATCAGGCGCTGAAAAGCAGCGCTGCCACCTCGATACCGCATGCAAACGACACTCAACTACCAGATCACCTATCCGCCACCCGGTACGCGTCCTGCGCCTGTCGCCGATCCGAATGCGCCGCTGTTCGCTTCCGAGGACGGGCTGGTCGCTTCCTTGTCCAGCCAGGAATGCATCTTCCAGGTAAAGCGCAATGGCGGCACCCATGTCATGACGTTCCAGGTGCTGCAGGCGCTGGATCAGTGTCGTGAATTTCGCAGTCTTGATGAACATGCGGCGCGCATCGAATCGACCATCGTCGGCTTGGCCGGCAAGCGCGAAGGCATCCAGCGTGTGCTCGAAAGCCTGATCCAGCGCGGGTTGCTGGTATCCGACAGCCAATTTGTCCAGCGCCTGACGCAGGCACCGGCGCGCACTGCCGCGGAGGTTCGCGGCGTGTTCATCCGCGCCTGCGACCGCCCTGAGCAGTTCGCGCGCCTGCTCGCGTCGCTGGCCGACTACGAGCGCCGCCATCGCGCCGGCCGCCGTTACACCGTGCTCGACGATTCGTCCCTGCCGGCGCACGCGAACGACCAGCGTGATGCCTTGCGCGAATTCGCACGCACGACCGGATGCAAGGTGCATTACCTCGGACGTGCCGAAGCGGCCAAACTTGCCGAGCGCATGGGCAAGGCCATGCCGAAATCGCAGCTCGCCGTACAACGCCTGCTGTTGCGCGATGCGCATCCGCAGTCGCAACGATTCGGTGGTGGCCGTGGCTGGAACCTTGCCGTGTTGCTGTCCGCGGGTGCGCGCCTGGCGTTGCTCGACGATGATCTCGTGCTGCCGCTGCGCCGGCCTGATTATGCGCGTGCGGGACTGGATCCGAATCCGAATGCGCAGCAGACGGCACGCTTCCTGGCGAACATGGAACAGGCGCTCGGCGCCGGCAGTGAAATCGAAGAGGATCCATTCGAGCTTCACCTGCGCGCCTGCGGCAATTCGCTGGGCGGGATTCTCGAATCGGCATATCCGATCGATCGCGGCGACTTGCGTGGCATCAACATGGGCCGGCTCGACCTGCTTTCGGAATCGGCGCGCATCGTCTCGACGCAGGCAGCAAGCCGCGGCAGCTCGCGCAGCGGCTTCGGCCTGTGGCTGTATCAGCTATCCGGCGAAAGCCGTACCGAATTCTGGCGCGACCGCGAAAGCTATCTGCGCAATTGCGAAGCGCAATTCGTGGTTCATGGCATGGCTCAGGCGCAGGTCGTGGCAACGGCAGGATTCACCCCGCTTGCAATCGACAACGCGCAGCTGCTGCCGTGCTCGAATCCGGTCGGTCGCGGCCAGGACTCGCTTACCAGTGCGTTGACCCGATTCTGCCATCCGGACGTGTTGACATTGGCCATGCCGGAAACCATCGGACACGCGCAGGAATCCGAGCGCAAGCGTTCGATCCAGACCCTTGCTGCCCACGTCCCGCATGTAAACTATTTCCTGCGCGAATTCGTGCAACGCCAATTCGGCCTGTTCCATGCCTCTGATCCGTCCGCGCGCCTGCAACTGCTCGCTGCAACCTTGCGCGACCTGGCCGGGGCGAGCGAGCGCAATCGCATTGCCCACTTGCGCGAATACCTGAGCTATTCGCGCGCCGACATCATCGACCGCCTGCAGCACCAGATCGAAGCGGCGGAAAATGCGCCGGTGTACTGGCTGGCAGACGCGCGTGAAATCGTGCAGGCCAACGGCAAGGCGCTGCTGGCCAACGCGCCGCCGCGTCTGGGCGACTGGCCGCAGGACATCGACGCATCTGGCTGCGCAACAGCCTTGCGCGACGAATGCGAGACGTTCGCCGAGCTGTGCGAACACTGGCCGGCATTGTGGGCGCATGCCGCGGAGCAGGGTGAAAAACTCCTTGCCCAAACCTGACGTGGCGCGAACGCCAGGACTGACCAGCGTCGTGATCGTCGCCGCCGACAGCGGTGAGGATCTGGGAGCTTGCGTCGAATGCATACTCGCCAGCACGGTGCCGGTCGAAGTCATCGTCAGTGACAACGATTCGCGCGATGGCTCGATTGATGCCCTTGCGACGCGTTGGCGCGACGAGCCACGCCTGCGCATCCTGCGCAATGGCTCGAATCTCGGCTTCGGTGCCGGCTGCAACCGCGGCGCTGCGCAGGCGCGCGGTGACGTGCTGTTATTCCTGAACCCGGATTGCCGAATCGAACCGGACACGATCGCGCGCCTGCGTGCATTGATGCTCCCGGATATCGGTGTTGTCGGAGCAGCCATCATCGCAACCGACGGCATGCCCGAACCGGCCAGTCGCCGTTGCGACCCATACTTGCGCCGCGCCGCGATGGGCATGCTTGGACGCGGTGGCGTGAACATGGCCGAGGACGCGATGGACGTGCAGCCGGTGGACATCGTTTCCGGCGCCGCGATGCTGTTGCCACGTGCGGCGTTCGAAGCGGTAGATGGATTCGACGAAGGCTATTTCCTGCATTGCGAGGATATCGATCTATGCCGGCGCGTGCGTGATGCAGGCCTGCGTGTCGTGTGCGCGAATGCGGTGCGCATCCTACATGCGAAAGGAACGTCGAGCCGGACGCGGCCGTTCTTTGTCGCGTACCACAAGCACCGCGGCATGTGGCGCTGGTTCCGGAAATTCGATCCGGCAGCGCGCAATCCGTTGCTGCGTGTGCTGGTGTGGTGCGGATTGTGGGCGCATTACGTGCTGCTGACGCCGCGCTACGCATTTTCTTGCCTCTCCCGCTGGCGGGAGAGGCCGCGCCGAAGGCGCGGGTGAGGGTGGTGGGCGGCACATCGGGCACCACCCTCACCCCAGCCCTCTCCCGCCAGCGGGAGAGGGGGAAAGACAATCAACGCCAGCGGTTGATCTCGTCGCGCAACTTCATTGCCTCACGTCGTGCCGCCTGCGCGAAATCCTCGCCATTGCTCGCGTACAAAATCGCGCGCGATGAGCTGACGATCAAGCCGTCGCCCTGCGAATTCCGGCCCTGGCGCACCACGGCTTGCACGTCTCCGCCCTGTGCGCCAACGCCGGGTACCAGCAGCGGCATATCGCCGACAGCGGCACGCACGCGGCCCAGTTCCTCCGGCCAGGTCGCGCCGACGACCAACGCGCAGTTGCCATTGGCATTCCAGTCGTGCGCAATGGTCCTGGCCACGCGCAAGTAGAGCGGCTCGCCGCCGCAATCCAACGCTTGAAAATCCGCGCCGCCCGGATTGGAGGTGCGGCAGAGCATGATCGCGCCCTTGTCGGCGCGATCCAGAAATGGCTGTGCCGAATCGCGGCCCAGATAGGGATTGAGCGTCACCGCATCGGCGCCGTAGCGGTCGAACGCTTCCGTTGCATAGTGTTTGGCCGTGCTGCCAATATCGCCACGCTTGGCGTCGAGGATGACGGGAACACCCGGATGCGCCGCGTGAATGTGCGCGATCAGGCGTGCCAGCGCATCTTCTGCGCGCTGCGCGGCGAAGTGCGCGATCTGCGGCTTGAACGCGCACACGAAATCCGCCGTCGCATCGACGATGATGCGGCAGAATTCGAATATCACGTCGGGCTTCGCGCTCAAATGCGCGGGAAACCTCAAAGGTTCCGGATCGAGGCCGACGCAAACCAGCGACGCGTTCTTGCGCGCGGCAGTATCGATGGCCGCGACGAAGGACATGTTCAGGCCAATTTCCGGTACTTGATCCGATGCGGCTTGGCGGCTTCCTCGCCGAGGCGGCGCTTCTTGTCTTCCTCGTATTCCTTGTAGTTGCCGGGGAAGAATTCGACGTGCGAATCGCCTTCGAAGGCGAGGATGTGCGTGGCGATGCGGTCGAGGAACCAGCGGTCGTGCGAGATCACGAATGCGTTGCCGGGGAATTCCAGCAGCGCGTCTTCGAGCGCGCGCAGGGTTTCGATATCGAGGTCGTTCGACGGTTCGTCGAGCAGCAGCACGTTGCCGCCCTGCAGCAGCGTTTTTGCCAGATGCAGGCGTCCGCGTTCGCCGCCGGAAAGCGAGCCGACGATCTTCTGCTGATCCGAGCCCTTGAAATTGAAGCGGCCGATGTAGGCGCGCGACTGGATCTCGATGCCGTTGATGTTGAGGATGTCCGAGCCGCCGGAGATTTCCTGGAAGACGTTGTGCTTGCCGTCCAGTTTGTCGCGGCTCTGGTCCACGTAGGCGACTTTCACGGTCTGGCCTTCGATGATTTCGCCCTTGTCGGGTTTCTCCACGCCGGTGATCATCTTGAACAGCGTGGACTTGCCGGCGCCGTTCGGGCCGATGATGCCGACGATCGCACCCGCCGGTACCTTGAAACTCAGGTCTTCGATCAACACACGATCGCCGAAGGACTTGGAAACGCCCTTGAACTCGATCACGTTGTCGCCGAGGCGTTCGCCGGGCGGGATGAAAATTTCATTGGTCTCGTTGCGCTTCTGGTAATCGGTCGATTGCAATTCCTCGATCCGCGCCAGGCGCGCCTTGCCCTTGCTGCGGCCGCCCTTGGCGTTCTGCCGCGCCCATTCGAGTTCGCGCTGGATCGCCTTTTGCCGCGCCTTTTCGCTCGAAGCCTCCTGCTTGAGGCGTTCGTCCTTCTGCTCCAGCCACGACGAATAATTGCCCTTCCACGGAATGCCGCGGCCGCGGTCGAGTTCGAGGATCCACTCGGCGGCGTTGTCGAGAAAGTAGCGATCATGCGTGACCGCGACGACGGTGCCGGGAAATTGGGCAAGGAAATGCTCCAGCCACTCGACCGATTCGGCATCAAGATGGTTGGTCGGCTCGTCCAGCAGCAGCATGTCGGGCTTGGACAACAGCAGACGGCACAGCGCGACGCGACGCTTCTCGCCGCCTGAAAGCGTCTTGATCTTCGCATCCCACGGCGGCAGGCGCAGCGCGTCGGCGGCGACATCCAGCGTGCGTTCGAGCGTGTGGCCGTCCCCGGCGGCGAGGATTGCCTCCAGGCGTTGTTGCTCGGCGGCGAGCTTGTCGAAATCCGCGCCTTCTTCGGCATAGGCCGCGTACACGGCATCGAGCTGTTTCTGCGCGTCGGTAAGGGTCGATACGCCTTCCTCGACCGATTCGCGTACGGTGCTTGAAGGATCCAGCTGCGGTTCCTGTGCCAGATAGCCGATCTTGATGCCCGGCTGCGGCCGCGCCTCGCCGTTGAACTCGGTGTCCACGCCGGCCATGATTCGCAGCACGGTCGATTTGCCCGCGCCGTTGAGGCCGAGCAGGCCAATCTTGGCGCCGGGGAAGAACGACAGCGAGATGTCCTTGATGATCTCGCGCTTCGGCGGCACGACTTTGGACACGCCGATCATGGTGTAGATGTATTGCATGGGATTCCTGCCAGTTGGCTAGCCCGCAATTATATCGCGCAGCAGGCGTCCGGCGCAGGTAAAATGCGCAATCGCCCTTGCTGGAGTATCGCGTCGATGTTTGCCAAATCCCTGCAAATCGAAGGCTACGACCCCGAACTGGCCGCCGCGATCGCGGCCGAACGCCAACGCCAGGAAGACCATGTCGAACTGATCGCCTCCGAAAATTACGCGAGTCCGCGCGTGCTCGAAGCGCAGGGCAGCGTGCTGACCAACAAATACGCCGAAGGCTATCCCGGCAAGCGCTACTACGGCGGCTGCGAATTCGTCGATGTGGCCGAGCAACTCGCCATCGACCGGCTGAAAAAATTGTTCGATTGCGATTACGCGAACGTGCAACCGCACTCCGGCTCGCAGGCCAACCAGGCCGTGAATTTCGCCCTGCTCAAGCCCGGTGACACGATCCTGGGCATGTCGCTCGCACACGGCGGGCATCTCACCCACGGGGCCAAGGTGAACCTGTCCGGAAAAATCCTCAACGCCGTGCAGTACGGTGTGAACGCGCAGGGATTGATCGATTACGCCGAGGTCGAAAAACTCGCGCTCGAACACAAGCCGAAAATGGTCGTCGCGGGATTTTCGGCGTATTCGCAGGTGATCGACTGGGCGCGCTTTCGCGCCATTGCCGACAAGGTCGGCGCCTACCTGTTCGTGGACATGGCGCACGTGGCCGGACTCGTCGCCGCGGGCGTGTATCCGAGCCCGCTGCCGCATGCGCATGTGGTCACCTCGACGACGCACAAGACCCTGCGCGGTCCGCGCGGCGGGCTCATCGTGGCGAAGACCTCGGCGATGGGCGAGCACGCCGACGACATCGTCAAGAAATTGCAGTCCATCGTCTTCCCCGGCATCCAGGGCGGGCCCTTGATGCACGTGATCGCGGCCAAGGCCGTAGCGTTCAAGGAGGCGCTGGAACCAGCGTTCAAGACCTACCAGCAGCAGGTCGTGAAAAACGCCAAGGCGATGGCGAAAACGATGATTGCGCGCGGCTACAAGATCGTCTCCGGCGGCACCGAGGATCACCTGATGCTGGTCGACCTTACGGCCAAGACGCTCACCGGCAAGGATGCCGAAGCCGCGTTGGGTCGCGCGCACATCACGGTCAACAAGAATGCCGTGCCGAACGATCCGCAAAAACCGTTCGTCACCTCCGGCCTGCGCATCGGCACGCCGGCGGTGACCACGCGCGGCTATGGCGAGGCCGATTGCGTGGAACTCGCGAACTGGATCTGCGATGTGCTCGACGCGCCGACCGACGAAAAAGTGCTGGCGACGGTGCGCGACAAAGTGACGGCGCAGTGCCGGAAATATCCGGTGTACGCCGCGGCGTAATCATTCGTGCATTGCCCGTTTTGCCAGCATGTGGATACGCGCGTCATCGACTCGCGCGAATCCGAGGACGGCACGACGATCCGGCGTCGCCGCGAATGCACGCACTGCGGCGAGCGTTTCAACACGTTCGAGACGATGGAGGTCAAGCTGCCACTGGTCGCCAAGAGCGATGGCCGCCGCGAAGCCTTCGACGAGCGCAAGTTGCGCAGCGGCGTGGAGCGCGCCTTGCAGAAGCGTCCGGTCGCGAGCGATGCGGTCGATAGCGTGGTGCGCGAAGTGGTGCGCCAGTTGCGCGGCGTCAACGAGCGCGAAGTGCCATCGCGCCTCGTCGGCGAGTGGGTGATGACGGAATTGAAACGCCTGGACCAGGTTGCCTACGTGCGCTTTGCCTCGGTCTATCGGCGCTTCGAGGACGTGCAGGCGTTCCGCGAGGA
>JAFEEK010000447.1 GCA_018241165.1 Pseudomonadota bacterium | reverse complement strand
GCAATTCCATCGCTTAACGTCAATGTGCGGATCAGGATGTTCAGGTCCATGTTGCCGTTGCGATCCAGGAATCCGAGTGCGCCCGTGTAGGCGCCACGCCCGACGCCTTCGAGTTCCGAAATGATCTGCATGGCGCGCACTTTCGGGCAGCCCGTGATCGTGCCGCCGGGAAACACCGCACGGATCGCGTCGCCCTGCGTCGCATCCGCACGCAGGCGCCCGCGCACGTTGGACACGATGTGGTGCACATGCGCATAGCTTTCCACCGTCATCAATTCGTCTACCTCGACCGAGCCGGGCACGCAGACGCGGCCCAGGTCGTTGCGCTCGAGGTCGATCAGCATGACGTGCTCGGCGCGTTCCTTGGGATGCGCGACAAGTTCGCGCACGCGCGCCGCGTCGTCCTCGCCGGGCAGGCGTGGCCGCGTGCCTGCGATCGGGCGCGTCTGCGCGATGCCATCGTGCACTCGGATGAGTCGTTCGGGCGAGGAACTCGCGATTGCCCAGTCGTCGTATTGCAGCAGGCCTGCGAATGGCGCGGGATTCGCGCTGCGCAGGCTGGCATAGACATCGGCCGGACGCGGCGCGTGCGCGAAATGCGCGCGCCACTCGCGCGACAGGTTGATCTGGAACGTGTCGCCACGGCGCAAGTGTTCGTGGATGCGTGCCACGCCATCCAGGAATCGTTGCGGATCGTCTTCATCGAAATCGGCGATTGCCAGAGACACCGGCGCAAATTCCGGCGTCGATTCCAGATCGCGCGCGAGTGGCTCCAGCAAGTCCGCGTATTCAGCTTCGACGACGAGATGCGTCGTTTGCGCAAAGCGATCGACAATTATCGCGGCGGGACAACGCAGCGCCAGCGCGACCGGGATTCGCGCATCCGGCGCGGGCGGCAGGCGCAGGCCGGGTTCGATTTGCGCGGCGAGTTCATAGCCCAGGAACAGCGCCCAGCCGCCGGCGAAGGGCAAATCGCTTGCGTCGCCTGCGCGAGCGTCATGCCATGCGCGATCGAGTGCGTCGAGAAAATCCGGGCCACGGTCGGCGCCCGCGCCATCGCGCACGCGACCGTCCGCGCCAAGTGCGATCGAATCTTCTGGAAACGCAAACAGGATGTCGTAGCGCGACTGCGTGCCGGACGCGACGCTTTCGAGCAAGCACGGGTAGCGCCGCGGATTCGCGGCGGCGAGCGCGAGCAGATCGCGCGCGCCGGGCAGCGTGCGTCGAAGTTCGCTCAAATGCGACGAAAGACGAGCGTGCCGTTGGTGCCGCCGAAGCCGAACGAATTCGACAACGCGGCATCGATGCGGGTCTGGCGCGCAGTGTGCGGCACGAAATCCAGGTCGCAGCCCTCGCCGGGGTTGTCGAGGTTGATCGTCGGCGGCGCGACATTGTCGCGGATCGCAAGTACCGAGAAGATGGCTTCCACGCCACCCGCCGCGCCGAGCAGATGCCCGGTCATGGACTTGGTCGAGGACACCATGACGGACGTCGCGGCTGCGCCGAAACAGGTTTTGACCGCTTGTGCCTCGGCCGCGTCGCCGGCCGGCGTGGACGTGCCGTGCGCGTTGACGTACTGGATCTGGTCCGGGTTGAGGCCGGCGTCCTTCAAGGCGGCGCTCATGCAACGCGCCGCGCCCTCGCCGTTCTCGCTCGGCGAGGTGATGTGGTAGGCGTCTGCGCTCATGCCGAAACCGGCGAGCTCGCAATACATGCGCGCGCCGCGGCGCTTGGCGTGTTCGTATTCTTCCAGCACCAGCACGCCGGCACCGTCGGACAGCACGAAACCGTCGCGATCCTTGTCCCACGGGCGGCTGGCACGGGTTGGATCATCGTTGCGCGTGGACATGGCGCGCGCCGAGCAGAATCCGCCCATCGCAACTCCGGTGGTGGCGTATTCCGCACCGCCGGCGACCATTACGTCGGCGTCGCCGTACTGGATCATGCGCATGGCCAGGCCCAGGTTGTGCGTGGCCGTGGTGCAGGCGGTGACACAGGCGATGTTCGGGCCCTTCAGGCCCAGCATGATCGACAGGTTGCCCGAAGCCATGTTGATGATGGACGCCGGCACGAAGAACGGCGAGATCTTGCGCTGGCCGCCCTCGTGGTAAGCGATGCTGGTGCGCTCGATGGTGTGGATGCCGCCGATGCCGGCGCCGACCGCGCAGCCGATGCGCTCTTCGTCGTGCTCGTGCGGATGCATGCCGGCATCCTTCAACGCTTCGAGCGACGCGGCGACGCCGTAGTGGATGAACGGATCCATCTTCTTGACGTCTTTGGCCGCAACGAATTGCGCCGCATCGAAATCGCGGACTTCGCCGGCGATCTTGGTCGGAAAGTTGGTCGCATCGAAATGCGTGACCGGGCCGATGCCGCTGTGTCCGGCAAGGATGTTTTTCCATGCCGTGGCGACGTCGTTGCCGACGGGACTGATGATGCCGAGACCTGTGACTACGACACGACGCTTGGACATGGGATGTTTTACCTTTGCGACCTTCCCCGATCGCGAGAATCGGGAAGCGGCCATCCTGACCGCACTTTTTACAAAAGCAAACTGCGCCACACGGGCGCAGTTCGGGGAAAACCTTGCGGCGAAATCAGGCCTTGACGTGGGCCTTGATGTAATCGACCGCCTGCTGCACGGTGGTGATCTTCTCGGCTTCCTCGTCCGGAATCTCGCACTCGAACTCTTCTTCCAGCGCCATCACCAGCTCGACCGTGTCGAGCGAGTCCGCGCCCAGGTCGTCGACGAACGAAGCGTTCGGCGTGACTTCATCTTCCTTGACGCCCAGTTGTTCGACAACGATCTTCTTGACGCGATCTTCGATGCTGCTCATGTGCTAACCCTCACCAATGTGGATTCCGAGAACTCGGAGCGCGCGGATTGTAGTGGAACACCCGGCCCGGCGCCAGCAAACGGGCGTTTGACGAACCTAAGGCATGTACATCCCGCCATTTACATGCAGCGTCTCGCCGGTGATGTAGTTTGCGGACGGTGATGCCAGGAACAACACCGCATCGGCGATGTCCTGCGCCGCACCAAGCTTGCCCAAGGCGATATTAGGCAGCAACGCGGCGCGTTGGTCGTCGGTCAGCGCGCGCGTCATGTCGGTGTCGATGAACCCGGGCGCGACCACATTGACCGTGATCCCGCGCGAACCGATCTCGCGCGCCAGCGATTTGGAAAACGCAATGATGCCGGCCTTCGCCGCCGCATAGTTCGCCTGTCCCGGATTGCCGGTCACGCCGACGACCGACGCGATCGAGATGATGCGGCCACGGCGCGCCTTCATCATGCCGCGCATCACCGCTTTCGAGGTGCGATAAACCGATGACAGGTTCGTATCGAGGATCGCGTTCCAGTCTTCGTCCTTCATGCGCATCAGCAACTGATCGCGCGTGATGCCGGCGTTGTTGACAAGAATCGTGACGGGGCCGAACTCTTTGGCGATGCCATCGGTCAGCGCCTCGACAGATGCACCATCGGTGACGTTCAACACGCGCCCGGCGCCGCCGTGCGCGGCCAACCGTTCGCCTATCGCCTGCGCACCGGCTTCGCTGGTGGCCGTGCCGATCACCTTCGCGCCGTTCGCGGCCAACGTGTCGGCAATCGCCGCGCCGATACCGCGGCTGGCGCCGGTGACGAGGGCGATTTCGCCTTCAAGACGTTTTGTCATTGCCACTCTCCGAGAGCTTGCGTCATGTCGCCCGGCGTACCAATCGCACGGCCATCGAGAGTACGCTCGATGCGTTTGAGCAATCCGGTCAGCACCTTGCCGGGGCCGCATTCGGCGACGCGGGTGACGCCACGCGTGGCAAGCTGCTGCACGGATTCGGTCCAACGCACCGGCGAATAGAGCTGGCGTGCCAGCGCACCGCGGATATCCTCGACTGTGTCGAAGGATTTCGCGTCAACATTCTGAATTACCGGAACTTTCGGCGTCGACCATGAGATGGCGTCGAACTTTTTCGCGAGCGCGTCCGCGGCGTCGCGCATCAGCGCGCAATGCGAGGGCACGCTGACCGCAAGTTTCACCGCCTTGCGCACGCCAAGCTCGGCCAGGCGCGCGATCGCGCGATCCACGGCCGCGGCGTTGCCGGCGATGACAAGTTGGCCCGGTGCGTTGTAATTGACCGGCGCGACGACTTCGCCGTTCGCGACCTCGATGCAGACATTGGCGATCTGCGCATCGTCGCCGCCGAGGATCGCCGCCATCGCGCCGACGCCTGGCGGCACTGCCGCCTGCATCAGATTTCCGCGTTCGGCGACAAGGTGGGCGGCGTCGTGCAGGCCGAGCACGCCCGCGCAGACCAGCGCGGCGTACTCGCCGAGGCTGTGTCCGGCCAGAACCACGGGCATGACGCCGCCGCGCTCCACCCACACGCGCCACACGGCAACGTCTGCGGCGAGCAAGGCCGGTTGCGTGTTTTGCGTGCTGTTGAGCGCTTCTTCCGGGCCTTCCTGCGAAAGCTTCCACAAGTCGATGCCCGCGCCTGCGGAAGCCTCGTCGAAGGTGGATTTGACCACGGCGTATTCGCTGCCGAGTTCGGCGAGCATGCCGAGCGACTGCGATCCCTGGCCGGGAAAGACAAAAGCGAGATTGGCTGCCTGCATATGCGTCAGCGAGAGTCGTGAGTGGGAAACGGGATCAGTAGCGCAGCAGCGCCGAGCCCCAGGTGAAGCCGCCGCCGAAGGCTTCCAGCAGCACGAGCTGGCCGCGCTGCACCTTGCCGGTACGCACGGCGTAATCGAGTGCGAGCGGCACCGATCCGGACGAGGTATTGCCGTGCTTGTCGACGGTGACGATGACGCGATCCATCGGCATGTCCAGGCGCTTGGCCGTGGCCTGGATGATGCGCAGGTTGGCCTGGTGCGGAATCAGCCAGTCGATGTCGTGCTTGTCCAGGCCATTCGCGGCAAGGGTTTCATCGACCACGCGATCGAGGGTCTTCACCGCAACCTTGAACACTTCGCTGCCGGCCATCAGGACTTTTACGCCGGCGTTGTGCTCGCCGGGCTTGAAGCCGACGGAGACGCCGACCGGGTTCCACAGCAATTCCTTGTAACCGCCGTCGGCGTGGATGTGCGTGGACAGGATGCCCGGCTCGTCGGCTGCCTTCAGGACTACCGCGCCCGCGCCATCGCCGAACAGCACGCAGGTCGAACGATCGGACCAGTCGAGCATGCGCGACAGCGTTTCCGCGCCGACCACCAGCGCGGTCTTGACCGTGCCGGAGCGGATGAACTTGTCGGCGACGGAAAGCGCGTAGACAAAACCCGAGCAGGCGGCATTGACGTCGAACGCGGCACAGCCGTTCGCGCCGATGCGATGCTGCAACAGGCACGCGGTGGAGGGAAAGATCAGGTCCGGCGTGGTCGTGCCGACGATCAGCAGTTCGACCTCGCTCGCATCGACGCCCGCAGCCTTCAATGCTGCGCGCGCCGCGCCTTCAGCCAGATCGCAGGTGGTCTGGCCTTCGGCCGCAATGTGGCGCTGGCGGATGCCGGTGCGCGATGCAATCCACTCGTCGGATGTGTCGACGAGTTTCTCGAGATCGGCGTTGGTGAGCACCTTCTCCGGCAGGAAACTGCCGGTAGCGGCGATGCGTGAGTAGATCAGAGCGGTTCCCCT
This sequence comes from Pseudomonadota bacterium, assembly GCA_018241165.1. Classification (GTDB taxonomy): domain Bacteria; phylum Pseudomonadota; class Gammaproteobacteria; order Xanthomonadales; family Rhodanobacteraceae; genus Rudaea. The sequence goes on along the minus strand of JAFEEK010000447.1, from coordinate 620 downwards.
GACAGCGGATGGGGGCGAGGAATCAATCCTCGTCTTTCACCGATTTCTTGTCCGCAATCACCTTGCGGCCACGGTAGTAGCCGTCCTTGGTGATGTTGTGGCGCACATGCACCTCGCCCGATGTGGGGTCGGTACCGAGCTGCTTGGCGCTCAGCGCGTCGTGGGCGCGGCGCATGCCACGGCGGGACGGGGATTTACGGCTCTTGGCAACGGCCATGACGCATTACTCCAGATCAGGTTTTCTTGTGTTTGAGGTTCTTCAGCGCGGCGAACGGATTTTTCGACACTTCCGTTTCGTCCCGCGCGGCGCCGGAAAACGCCGGCGCTTCGTGTTCCATCCCCGGCTTTACCGGCACCACCGGCAAGGCCAGGATCAATTCGTCTTCGACCACGTCGGCCAGATGCAGGTTGCCATCGACCGTCAGTAGCGGCTCGTATCCACCGGGCAAAGCGGCCTCGTCGGCCTCCTGCGCGATCAATCCGAGCCGGGTATCCACATGCACCGGCAGCCGGAAAACTTCCAGCGTGCGCTGACAAGTCAAGGGCAGCGACGCCTGCGCGCGCACGCGCAAATGCGCCACGCCCAGATCGTCCTTGCCGAATTCCAGATCGAAATCCAC
>JAFEEK010000446.1 GCA_018241165.1 Pseudomonadota bacterium | reverse complement strand
CCATGATCCTGATCATCATCGCGCAGATCAGCACGAACATGGCGGCGAATGTGGTGGCGCCGTCGAACGATTTCTCGAACGTCGCGCCGCGCCATATTTCCTTCCGCACCGGCGGCATGATCACGGCGGTCATCGGCGTACTGATGTTTCCGTGGGCGATCTTCAACAGTGCCAGCGCCTACATTTTCACCTGGCTGGGCGGCTACGGCAGCCTGCTCGGCGCCATTGCCGGGGTGATGATCGCCGACTACTGGATCCTGCGCCGCCGCCAGCTCGACATCGCCGACCTGTATCGCGTGAACGGCCAATACCCACGCTGGAACACGATCGCGTTCGTCGCCATGGCCATTGCCATTGTGCCGGTGATTCCCGGATTCATCGCCGCGGCGACCACGCCGGGCGGCGTCGTCGCGCACCCGGGTTTCGTCGATTCGCTGTACACCTACGGCTGGTTTTTCACCTTCAGCGTGGCGCTGGTGGTGTATTGGCTGTTGAGCATCGCTACCGGCAAATCGCGAGGCGCGGCTTAGACGCCAATATCTTCGTTCCAAAGTTCGGGGCGGGTGGCGATGAACTCGCGCATCAGCGCGATGCAGGTTGCATCCTGCACGACTTCGACGTTGACGCCGCGCGAACGCAGCAGTTCTTCGTCGCCCATGAACGTCTTGTTTTCGCCAACGATGATTTTGGGAATGCCGTACAGCAGGATCGCGCCGCTGCACATGGGGCAGGGCGACAGCGTGGTGTAGAGCACGCACTCGCGGTAAACCTTGGCAGGCTGCCGACCGGCGTTCTCGAACGCGTCCATCTCGCCGTGCAACACGGTCGAGCCCTTCTGCACGCGGCGATTGTGGCCGCGGCCGAGGATGCGACCGCCGTGCACGATGACACTGCCGATCGGAATGCCGCCTTCTTTCATTCCCTGGCGGGCTTCGTCGATGGCGGCTTGCAGGAATGGGTCCACAGGAATACTCCGCGTTAGCTGTTCGCGGACTTTAGCACGCGCGTTTGCCCGACTCGTGACTAGCCGTCGCTGGCCGCAAGGAAATCGTCGATCGCGGCGCGCGCCGCGGGTTCGTCCAGGGTTGGCGCGTGGCCGCGTGCGGGAACCATCGCCGCGCGCAGGGTCGGCAGCCGGGCGCGCATCTTTGCCACGGTCGCTTCCGACAGCAGATCGGAAATCTCGCCGCGCACAATCAGTGCGGGCTTGCCGGCGAGCAGGTCGAACACGGGCCACAGGTCGGGCGAGGCCGAGCCGTTGGCAAGGCCGACCGCGATGCCCGGGTCGTAGTCGAAACGGATGATGCCGTCGACGTCGCGATAGCAGCTCGTACGTGCGTAGTTGTCCCAGTCCGCGACGGTGAAATCCGGATAGGCCGCGCCATAGTTCATCGCCATGCGCTGCGCGGCTTCGGTCCAACTCGTCATCGGCGCGACCGGTTTGCCGACGTAGCTGGCGATGCGCGCGAGTCCGCGCGGATCGAGTTCCGGACCGGCGTCGTTGAGCACCACGCGGGTCACGCGATGCGGCGCGAGCGCGTTCATTCCCATCGCCATCAGTGCGCCGAGCGAGGTGCCGATCACGCCGAACGTGTCGATGCGCAGCGCTTCGAGCAGGCCGAAGATGTCGCCGCCATAGACATCCGGTCGATAGTTTTCCGGTTTCGGATCGCGCGCCGAGCGGCCGCGTCCGCGCAGGTCTGGGCAGAGCACGCGATAGCGCGCGGACAGGTGCGCCGCAAGGCCGTCGAAATCCTTGGAGTTGCGGGTCAGGCCGGGCAAGCACAGCAACACGGGCGCGCCAGCGTACGGGCCTGCGTAGTCGCGCGTGTACAGGCGCAGCCCGTCGGCGCTGGCGTGGTAGGTGTCCGCATGGTGCAGCATGGTTTTCCTCACTGGCGCGTTGGCGTCATCGGGTTTGCGATTGCCAGCCGCGGCAATCGTGGTTATTGATCGAATCATGAATTTGGGGAGAATAGCGCTTCGCCCACGATGAACGGTTCATATCATGCCGAAGCCGAGCGCCACGAAGAAGCCTGCCGCGAAACGGCCGCAGAAACCGCCGCGCCGCGGCGTTGCAGACGCCGCGCAAGTTGCTTCCGGCAAGGCGGCGCGCAGCCGCAGGACGCAGGCGCGCATCCTGGATGCGGCCGAGGAGCTGTTCTCGCATCACGGCATCTATGGCGTGAGCATCCGCGACATCGCCGACGCCGCGGGCGTGGATACCGCGCTGCTGCACTACCATTTCGCGAACAAGGACGGCATCTACGAAGCCGTTCTGCTGCGCCGCGCCGGCGAGATCAACACGGCGCGCACGCGTTCGCTGGACGATTACGCGCTGGCCTGCGCTGGCAAGCCGAGCATCGAAGGCGTCGTGCGCGCGTACCTGCAACCGGTGTTCGAGCGCCTGCGCAACGGCGGGCGCGGATTCAACAACTTCGCGGCGCTGATCGCCTTGGCGAACAATACGGAACTGTGGGGCGGCGGCACGGTGAAGGAATACTTCGACCCTTCCGTGCAGCGCCTGATCGAGCTGCTGCGGCTGGCGATGCCGAAAGCGCGCGAAGCGGATTTGTACTGGGGCTACCAGTTCCTGTCCGGGGCACTGACCCTGAGTTATTCGCGCAACGACCGCATCAAGTGGCTCTCGCACGGACAGTGCCGCGCCAACGATTACGCGGCGATCGAACCGCGCCTGGTCGAATGGTGCACGGCAGCGTTCCGGGCGCTTGGCGCGCGCCGCTGATACGACGTTCATTTTGATCCGGAGGCGATGCTGCATTGCGGCTTGCGTGTTCGGAAACGGACTGTTAGTTTATTCACCAATAAATAAAAAGCAAACCGCAGTGCACAACATGGCAGCCCCGCTGCATTACTTCCCAGGAAACCCGACATGACCAGCAAGCCCCTGAAAATCGCGATCGCCGCCGCGTTGTTCGCCAGCATGGCCGCGCATGCCCAGAGCGCAGACGACAGCGCCGCGAACAAGGCCGAAGCGACGGCCGTGAAAAAGACCGAACCGACCGCATCGCTGGAAACCGTCACCGTGACCGCGCGGCGGCGTTCGGAACTGTTGCAGGATGTGCCGATCGCGGTGACCGCGATCTCCGCGCAGAAACTCGACAGCCTGAACGTGCAGAATCTCGGCGACCTGCAGGGCGAGGTGCCGAACCTCACCGTGCACGACGCGCGCGCGAGCAACAGCACGATCACCGCCTACATCCGCGGCATCGGCCAGTCCGACCCGACCTGGGGCTCGGATCCGGGCGTCGGCATCTATCTCGACGACGTCTACATCGCGCGTCCGCAAGGCGCCCTGCTCGACGTGTTCGACATCCAGCGCATCGAAGTGTTGCGCGGTCCGCAGGGCACGCTGTACGGCAAGAACACGATCGGCGGCGCGATCAAATACGTGTCCAAACCGTTGCCGACGCAAAGCGAAGGCTATGCGCAGATCGATGCCGGCAATGAAGGCATCGGCAAGCTCAAGGTCGGCCTCGGCGGCGCGACCGACGACGGCGTGTGGCGCGGCCGCGTTGCGTACGCATCGCTGCACCACGACGGTTATGGCACGAACCTCAACACCGGCGATTCGGTCAGCAACCAGAACACCAACGCCGGTCGCATTTCGGCGGGGTTCTTTCCGAAGGACGTGCCGTTCGACATCCAGATCAGCGCCGATACTTCGCACGACAACTCGAATCCGCGTGGCGCACGCATGCTGGCGCCGAACAAGTACACGCCGCCGTATCCGCCGCTGGACAGCGATTACGACGTGCGCAGCGGCATGCCGAGCGTCAATCCCACGCACATGGTCGGCGAAGCGATGACCATGAGCTACTACGCGAACAACCTGTGGACGTTCAAGTCGATCACCTCGCACCGGCAGTCGAACACGCTGACGAACATCGACTTCGACACCACGCCGTTGCCGATCGCGGACGTCAAGGCCTACTATCACGATCATCAGACCACGCAGGAATTCCAGGCCACCTATCAGGGCGACAGCGGCACCAGCGGCGTGATCGGCCTGTACTATTTCGATGGCGGCGCCGGCGGCAATATTTACAACAATTTCTTCAACGCACTGTTCGGCGTCACCGGCGGCAACGTCAACACGCGCAGTTACGCCGGCTACACCGACTGGACGTTCAAGCTCGCGGACAAATGGAACCTGTCGGTGGGTGCACGCTACACCGACGAGCGCAAGCATGCGACGGTGGACAACTATGGAACCACCGACGCCACGTTCACCACGCCGACCATTGTCAGTGCGAATTTCGACAAATCGCTGGATTCGTCCAACCTGTCGCCGCGCGTCTCGCTGATGTACGCGCTTTCGGATGACACGAACCTGTATGGCTCGCTGTCGCGCGGGTTCAAGTCGGGCGGCTACAACATCCGCGCGAACACCGCGGCGGTGCCGCAGTCGGACCACCCGATCGCCGACGAAGTGCTCGATACGGCCGAGTTCGGCAGCAAGTCGAGTTTCGACGATGGCCGCTTCGCACTGAATGCGGACGTGTTCTACACGCGCTATCGCAACATCCAGCTTTCGGTGTTCACCTCGTACACGCTGCCGAACGGCACTTCGGGATTCTTCGGCGACGTCGCGAACGCCGGCAAGGCGCACGCCTACGGTGTCGAGGCCGAATTCGCCTGGCATCCGCTCGAGCACTGGTCGGTCACCGGCAATATCGCCGGTCTGCACACGCAATACGACGAGTACATCAGCTACGGCATCAACATCGCCGACAAGGAAAAATTCAGCGAAGCGCCGAAAGCCCAGGCTGGCCTGAACCTGGAATATTCAACGCCGGTGGACTTCGGCGGCAACATCCACGCGCGCCTGGGCTACACCTACCAGACCAAGGTCTATCCGACGACGGACCTGACCGAGGCCTTGGCGCAGAATCCCTACGGCCTGCTCGGCGCGAGCCTGATCTGGAACAAGGACGCGCACTGGACATTCGGCCTGCACGGCAGCAACCTCACGAACAAGTCGTATCGCACCGACGGCTATGCGATCCCCGTGCTCGGCGTGCTGACCGGATTCTACGGCGCACCGCGCCTGGTCTACGCCAGCGCGCGATACTCGTTCTGAGCGCGCTTCCCGGCGGCTGTTGTCAGGGCAGCCGCCGGGAATTCGGGGCAATTGAATGCTGGATAGCGCAACGTTGCAAACTTCGAGCGGAACAGACGTGCGGACGCGGCGCATCGCGCTGGCGGTGTTGATCGTCGTCTACACGCTGAACTTCGTCGATCGTCAGATCCTGTCCATCCTCAAGGAACCGATCGCCGCCGAATTGCATCTGTCGGACACCGATCTCGGTCTGCTCGGCGGCTTCGCGTTCGCGCTGTTTTATTCCGTACTCGCGATCCCGTTCGCGTGGCTGGCGGATCGTTTCTCGCGCGTGTGGATCATCTCCGCCGGCCTGTTCCTATGGTCGGGCTTCACCGCGTTGTGCGGCATGGCGGGCAGCTTCGTGGTGCTGTTTCTCGCGCGCATGGGCGTCGGCGTCGGCGAAGCCGGCGGCGTCGCGCCGGCATACAGCCTGATCGCGGACTGGTTTCCGCCGCGTTCGCGCGCGCGTGCGTTGGCTGCCTATTCGTTCGGCATCCCGATCGGCAGCGCGCTGGGCGTGTTGTTCGGCGGGCTCGTCGCGAAGGCGGTCGACTGGCGCTTCGCGTTTCTCGCGATCGGCGTGTTCGGCGTGCTGCTCACGCCGGCGTTCCTGTGGCTGGTGCGCGATCCGCCGCGCCAGGCCACGGCTGCGCCGCAGCTCGGCATTGCCGCAGTCGGAAAACTCGCATGGGGCAAGCCGACATTCTGGCTGCTCGCGTTCGGTTCGGGCAGCTCGTCGCTGGTCGGTTACGGATTGATGTACTGGCTGCCGACGTTCCTCGCGCGCACGTTGCACATGGACATCGTCGCGCGTTCGGAACTGCTCGCGGCGGTGCTGTTCATCGGCGGCATCGCCGGCATGGCCGCGGGCGGCTGGCTGGCCGACCGCCTCGGCACGCGCAGCAAGCGCGCGTATGCGCTGATTCCCGCTGTCGCATTCGTTGCCGCGGCGCCGCTGTATGCGTTCGCGATCGAGGCGACGACGCCGATGCAGACGTTCGCGTTGCTGCTGCTGCCGTACGCGCTCGCGCTGGTCTGGCTCGGCCCGGTGCTGACCGCCGTGCAGCATCTGGCGCCGGCTTCCTCGCGCAGCACGATGTCGGCGCTGTTCCTGCTCATCAACAATTTGATCGGACTCGGCGTCGGGCCGTATTTCTTCGGCGCCGTGTCCGATTATCTGAAACCCGTGTATGGCGAAGACTCGATCAAGTACGCATTCTTCTACGGCCTGGGGTTCTACGTGATCGCGGCCGTACTGCTGTATCTTGCGTCGCGTCGCATCGCGCGCGACTGGATCGACTGAACAAGGTGACTGTCATGAGAAAATGTGTTTTGCTTGCCGCCGTCCTGTTCACGCTGAGCGCGCATGCGGCCGATCCCGACGCCGCGCTGCCGAAGCTGCATGTCGATCCTGCGCGTGTCGCCGTCGCAGGTATTTCGGCCGGCGCGTACATGGCCACGCAGGCGCAACTGGCGTATCCGGAAGTGTTTCGCGGCGCGGCGCTGATTGCCGGCGGTCCGTACGATTGCGCGCAGGACAGCATCGCGATTGCGGTTACCACCTGCATGAAGGGCGATCCGGCGCCTGACACCGCCGCGCTGGTCAAGATCGCGCAAGAGCGCGCCGCGAAAGGCGAGATCGGCCCGCTGGAAAAACTCGCCGGGGCAAAAGTATACATTTTGCACGGCAAACAGGATCCGGTGATCGCCGAATCCGTCGCGCACGCGACTGTCGATTTCTACACCGCGCTCAAGGCCGCGATTCCGGCATTGTCGACGCTTTCCGTGGCCTGGGACGGCAACCACGACTTCACCCATACATTCCCGACCGAGTCCGCGGGAATCGCCTGCGACAAGGTCGGCACGCCGTATATCGGCAAGTGCGGATTCGACGGTGCCGGCGCCGTGTTTCATGCGCTGTACGGAAGGCCAGCGCATACAGTTGGCGAAGCAAAAGGTGATCTGCGCCATTTCGACCAGAACGCGCTGCGACCCGATGGCAAGGATGCGTTTCTCGCCG
>JAFEEK010000445.1 GCA_018241165.1 Pseudomonadota bacterium | reverse complement strand
TCACCACCTTTCGCGTGGCCGTTGCGCAAGCTCAAGCCGGACAAGTTCAGCGTGGCGCCGACGCCGACATCGAAGAACCGAAAGTTCGCCGCGCCGGAAGCGCGCGCGATGGTCAGGCCATGTGTCATGCCCGTGGCGGCATCGATGGTCAGCGTGAAATTCCGCGGGATATAAAACGCCGACGGCCCGAACTGGGTGACGTAACCTGCCGTCGCCCACTCGCTGGATTGCGGCAGACAAGTCGCACTGAGTGCATCGGACGTGCTCAGGCAATTGGTGTACAGCGTCAGGCTGATCGTCGCGCCGTCGAGGCTCGTGGCAAAGTTGATCGTGTCGCCGCTGCTGGCGCTGTTGATCGCGTCGCGCAAAGTGCAGGCGGCTACGGTGCAACTGGCCGCATCGATCGTCGCTGGCTCACCGGTCTGGTTGACCGTCCATGTTGTTTCAGCGTGGGCCGTAGACGCGAAACCGGCCAGCATCGCAAACGCGAAAACGCAACGCGCAATGCGCAACATGGGATTCCCCTTTGGCAATCGACGAGCCGGCGCAGTGTATACGACCTGGTGTACGGACAATTAAGAAAATCCTTCTTGAAGCGGATGTCGGCGTCAACTCGACGCCGTCTGGCGCGTTCTGGTTGGCATCCCGACGCGACAAGGACATCACCGTGCGCCTGCCAGCCCTGCTTTTCGGACTCTTCGCCGCGGCTTCGTGTCGCGCCGACGTCGCCTACGATTTCACGCCGGTCACGCAGCAGATCGATGCGCTGCTGCAGCGCGAAAATCTGGGCGGCGCCTCGCTGATGGTGATCCGCAACGGCAGCGTGATCGACGAGGAGTATTTCGGCACCTACAAAACGGCCACGCGCATTCCCATCGCATCGGCCAGCAAATGGCTGTCGGCGCTGGCGATCGAGCGTCTGGTAGAGCGCGGCACGATGAGCTGGAGCGACACGATCGGCAAGTACATTGCCGACGCTCCGGCGGACAAGTCGAACATCACGCTGGGCGAATTGTTCAGCCATACCGCGGGCTTTCCCAACGCCGACGCCGCGTGTCTTGGCGACCAGACGTATACGTTGGCCAGTTGCGCGCAGCAGATCCTGGGCATGACCTTGTTGTATCCGCCGGGCACCGGTTTCATCTATACCGGCAACGGCATGCAGGTTGGCGGTTACATGGCCACGCTCGCAACCGGCAAAAGCTGGGACACGATTTTCCAGGACGAAGTGACCACGCCGCTTGGCATGAGTCATACGGATTTTGCGACATCCTCGTTGCAGCCGCCCTACATCGGCGTGCCGAATCCGTATGTGGCCGGCGGCGTGCGTTCGACCCTGCGCGATTACGCGAACGTGGTGCAAATGGCGGTGCAGCAAGGCCTGTGGAACGGCACGCAGTACCTGGCCGCAAATTCCCTCGCCGAAATGCAGCTCGACCAGACGCATGGCGCGAGGATCTACTACACGCCCGATCCGGTACCGTATTACGGCTATGGCTACGGCGAGTGGCGCGACAGCGTGGACTCATTGGGCAACGCGGTGCAGGTTTCGAGCACCGGCAAATTCGGCACCTCTCCGTGGATCGATCACGACACCGGCATCGCCGCGGTGTTCCTCGTGTTCTCGCAAACCGATCGCATCCCGTGCGATGTCCATCGCTTGTGGATGAACGTGGGCAATGTCGTGGGCGCCGACACGATTTTCGCCGACAGTTTCGATTGCGTGGCCACGGCGAACGACTGAAACGGGCGCCGGACCACACGCGCCCGGCGCCGACGCGCTAAACTGTTGCGCCCTCGTCCGCGCGAGTTTCGTCATGTCCCCATCCGGCAAACCCTCCCTGTGCGCCGCATCCAAACCGACCTCGCCAGCGGTCACGCGCGAGCAGGCGCTGGACGCGGTGCGCACGCTGTTGCGCTGGGCCGGCGACGAGCCCACGCGCGAGGGTCTGCTCGACACGCCCAAGCGCGTCGTCGACGCTTACGGCGAATGGTTCTCCGGCTATCGCGAAGATCCGCAGGAATATCTTGCACGCACGTTCGAGGAAGTCGGCGGCTACGACGAGATGATCGTGCTGCGCGGCATTGCCTTCGAATCGTTCTGCGAACACCACATGGCGCCGATCATCGGCCGCGCCCATGTCGGCTACGTGCCGGATGGAAAAGTCGTCGGCATTTCCAAGCTTGCGCGCGTGGTCGATGCATTTGCGCACCGCTTCCAGGTGCAGGAAAAACTCACCGCGCAGATCGCCACCTGCATCAGCGAGGTCTTGCGTCCGCGCGGCGTCGGCGTGGTCGTGGACGCCGTGCACCAGTGCATGACCACGCGCGGCGTGCACAAGCGCGGCGTGTCGCTGGTCACCAGCCAGATGCTCGGCAGTTTTCGCGAAGATGCGCGCACCCGCGCCGAATTCCTGAATTTCATCGACATCGACGACGCGCGCAAGTAAGGATTCCACGTGGAAAACACCGTCCAACATCCGGCGCACGTGCGCCGCGCCGCGCTGGCCTTCATCTTTGTCACGGTGCTGATCGATATCCTGAGTTTCGGCATCATCATCCCGGTGCTGCCGCACCTGATCGTCGAACTGGTCGGCGGCAGCATCGCAAAAGCCGCCGTGTGGTCGAGCGGCTTCGGCACCCTGTTCATGCTGATGCAGTTCGTGTGCTCGCCGATCCAGGGCGCGCTGTCGGATCGCTTCGGCCGGCGCACGGTGATCCTGATTTCCAGCTTCGGCCTTGGCATCGATTTCATCGTGATGGCGCTCGCGCCGACCCTGGCGCTGCTGTTTCTCGGCCGCGCCGTGTCCGGCATATGCGCCGCGAGCTTCTCCACTGCGAACGCGTATATCGCCGACATCACCCCGCGCGAAAAGCGCGCGGCCAGTTTCGGCCTGCTCGGGGCGGCGTTCGGCATCGGCTTCATCATCGGTCCGGCGTTGGGCGGGCTGGTCGGGCACATTTCCATCCGCCTGCCGTTCTGGGTCGCAGGCGGCCTGGCCCTGGTCAATTTCTGCTACGGCTTCTTCGTACTGCCTGAGTCCTTGCCGCCGGAACGCCGCAGTGCGCGCATCGACTGGCGTCACGCCAATCCGCTCGGTTCGCTGGTGCTGCTGCGCCGTTATCCGCAGGTATTCGCGCTCGCCGCGGTGTTCTTCCTGCTCGCACTGGCGCAGTTCTCGATCAATTCAACCTACGTCTTGTACACGGATTTCCGCTACGGCTGGGGTCCGCAGGCGGTCGGCTATACGCTCGCACTGGTGGGCCTGTGCACGGCGATCGTGCAGGCCGGGCTGGTGCGCAAACTCATGCCAAAACTCGGTGAGCGCCGCATGATCCTTGCAGGATTGTGTTTTTCCGCGATTGGCTTTTTGACGATGTGTTTCGCGCCCGATGCCTGGATTTTCGTCGCCAGCATTCCGTTCCTGTGTCTGGGCGGGCTGGCCGGCCCGCCGGCGCAGTCGCTGGTCACGCATCAGGTCGATCCGCATGAGCAGGGCCGCCTGCAAGGCGCGTTGACCAGCTTGCAAAGCCTTGCCGGCATCTTCGGACCGGCCCTGTTCGCGAACCTGTTTGCGCTGTTCATTTCCGACCACGCTCCGGTGAAGCAACTGCCCGGCGTCGCGTTCGCGCTGGCCGCTGTATTGGTGATCGCCGCGCTGGTGACCACGTATTACGCGACGCGGCATTTGCGCGGGTTCACGCCGCAAACGGCCGCGGAGACGTGAAGCCCGCGTTCGCCGATGTTGAAGCGGCGGCGCGGCGCATCGCGCCGTTCGCGCACGTGACGCCGGTGTTGCGTTCGCGTTCGCTGGACGCGATGACCGGCTGCGCGATCGCGTTCAAGTGCGAAAACTTCCAGCGTGTTGGCGCTTTCAAGTTTCGCGGCGCCTGCAATGCCGTGTGGGCTTTGTCCGACGAGGCTGCCCGCCGCGGCGTGGTCACGCATTCTTCCGGCAATCACGGTGCGGCGCTGGCGCTGGCGGCACAAACGCGCGGCATCGCCGCGCATGTCGTGGTGCCGGAAGGCGCGGTCGCGGCCAAGGTCGCGGCGATCCGCAACTACGGCGCGACTTTGCACGTCTGCGCGCCGACACTGGCGGCGCGCGAGGAAACCGCCGCGCGCATTGCCCGCGAAACCGACGCGACCCTGGTGCATCCGTTCACCGATCCGAACGTGATCGCCGGACAAGGCACGGCGGCACTGGAACTGTTGCGCGAAACCGGAGAGTTGGATGCGTTGATCGCGCCGATCGGCGGCGGCGGCCTGATCGGCGGCAGCGCGATTGCGGCAAAAGGGATTTATCCACAAATCCAAATGTTTGCCGCCGAGCCCGAAGGTGCGGCCGATGCCAGCGAATCCCTGCGCCGCGGCGTGCGCGTCACCGATATCGTGCCGAATACGATATGCGATGGATTGCGCGCCACGTTCGGCGCAATCAATTTCGCGCTGCTGCGCGACTATGGCGTCGACGTGCTGCCGGTCAGCGATGCCGAAACGATTGCCGCGATGCGCCTGATCTTCGAGCGCATGAAAATCGTGGTCGAACCATCATCCGCCGTCGTGCTCGCCGCGATCCTGCGCCATCGCGATCGTTTCGCCGGCAAGCGCGTCGGCGCAATCCTGAGCGGTGGAAACGTGGACCTGGACGCTACGCCTTGGCGGGCCTAGCCGGCGAGCGCAACACCCCGAACAGCGCCGCGCAAATCACCGCGATGCCGATCGCCTCGCTCGCATCCGGGCGTTCGCCGAGGATCGCCCAGGCAAAGCCGACGCCCAGCAGTGGCGTGGAAAGGCTGGCAAGTCCGGCCACGTTCGCCGCCAGGCGCTGCACCACGAACGCCCACAGCGCCCAGGCCAGTCCCGAGGACAGGATTCCGTTGTAGAGCAGCGCGCCGATCAGCGTCGACGACCACACCGTTTCGCGTTCGTGCACACACGCCGCGATGGCGACCAGCAATACCGTTCCGTACAACATCTGCCACGCGGTCAGCCGCAGCGGCGAAACCTGCGTAGTCAGGAACAGGCGCTTGGAAAACACCGTGCCGATCGCCCACGCGCCGCCGCCGAGCAGCGCGAGCACGGCGCTGAGCATGCCGACCTGCGCTTTCCACGGCTGCAACACCAGCATGAGTCCGGCCGCGGCGATGGCGATATACAGCCATTGGCGCGGACTCGGGCGGTCGCCGAGCACGAGCCAGGCCAGCGGGATCACCCAGAACGGCATCGTGTAGGCGAGCAGCGCGGTCTTGCCGGCGCCGCCGGAAATCAGCGCGAGCTGGACCAGTGCCTGAAACGCGGTGGTTTGCGCCAAGCCGACGATCACGGTGTCGCGCCACGGCGTTGGCGCGAGGCTTTCGCCGCGCAACGCGAGCACGGCGAACAGCACGGCGGTGCCAAACACGTAGCGCATCGCCGAAAACGTCAGCGCGCCGACGTAGACCAGCACTGCTTTCATCACGATCCAGTTGAAGGCCCAGACCACGGTCAGGATGGCGAGAGCGATCAAGGCGCTGCGGCGGGCGGATACTTCAGTCATCGATCGGCAGTTGCGACGGGTTGCGTATGATACGCGCTGGTGCGTTCTGCTTTTCCTTCCCCTGCGAGCGGGGGAAGGTGGCCGAAGGCCGGATGGGGGCAGCAGGCACGTGCCCGATTCGAGCGAGCGCAGGCCGTATGTCGAGGAAGGCAATATGGGCGATGCAATCAAACGCTGCTTATGGGCGAGCGGCAACGACACCGCGATGCGCGACTACCACGACGGCGAATGGGGCGTGCCACTGCACGACGACGCGCGTCTGTTCGAGTTCCTCGTGCTCGAAGGCGCGCAGGCGGGCTTGAGCTGGAGCACGGTGCTGAACAAACGCGAGGCGTATCGCCGCGCCTTCCACGGTTTCGACATCGCGCGCGTGGCGCGCATGACGGATGCGGCGCTGGAAAAACTGCTGCTGGATCCGGCGATCATCCGCAATCGCCTGAAGGTCCATTCGGCGCGCAACAACGCACGCGCTGCGCTCAAGGTCATCGAGGAATTCGGCAGCCTCGACGCCTATTTCTGGGGATTCGTCGACGGCAAACCCATCCGCAACCGCTGGCATGCGCATGGCGACGTCCCCGCACGCACGCCGTTATCCGACAAACTCAGCAAGGACCTGCAAAAACGCGGCTTCAACTTCGTCGGCTCGACCATCATCTACGCGCACATGCAGGCGACCGGGATGGTCAACGATCACCTCGTGGGGTGTTTCAGGCATCGAGAAGTTTGAGGCCTGCCTATGACGACGAACAATTCGGTATGCCCGTACTGCGGCATGCAATTGGAGAAAGTACCTGGGGATGCTTTGAATCTAGAGCTTGGCAAATACATGGAACCTTGAGCGAATTCTGATTTTTTGCTCGTCATTCCGGGGCCGCCAAAGGCGGAACCCGGAATCCAGCGACTCTGCCTTTGAGACCTATACGTGTGCGGTTGATCTGGTAAAGACACTGGATTCCGGATCGCGCCCGCTGCGCGGGCTTGTCCGGAATGACGAGAAAAAAACTAGCCGATCAGCGCCGCGACCCGCGCAGCGCATCCACCGAAAACGTCGCGATCTCGGCGCCGGCCACGCGCCGCGGCTGGCCCGCATCCGGGCCGAAGGCGTGCGCGCAGATCACTTCGTAGGTTGCGGGCAGCGAGCCGTCCTGGCGAAATCCTTCATAGGCGTCCAATACGCGGCGGAAATGCGCCTTGCCGGTCAGGCCGCGCGCGCGCTGCGCATCGGCATTCGTCGCGCCGATGGATTTGAGTTCGCGCATGAGATCGGCGGCGACGGTGTAGCGCAGGGTGAAGTGTTCGACGTCGAGCACCGGATCGCGGAAACCCGCCGCGATCATGGCATCGCCAACCAGGCCGATGTGCGCGAATGCGCTGACGTGCGGCGCGGAATCGGCCGCCGCCCAGGCCGCGCGCAGTTCATGCAACGTGTCGGGCCCGAACGTGGAAAACGCGATGTAGCCGCCCGGCCGCAGCACGCGCCGGAATTCGGCGAACAGCGCGGGCAGGTCGGCGATCCACTGGATGCACAGGTTCGAGAACAGCACGTCGATGCTGGCATCGGGCAGCGGCAACGTGCGCGCATCCGCGCACACGCGCGCGAGCGGGCGCCGCCAGCCCGGGCGCACGCGCTGCAGCATCGGCTGCGCAAGATCGAGCGCGATCACCTGCGCGGAGCGGAAGCGCTTGCGCAACAGCGCGCTGCCGTGGCCGGGGCCGCAGCCGACGTCGAGCACGCGCGCGGGTTTGCCAGTGAAATATTCCAGCCGTTCGATCAGGCGCGCCTCGATCTTGCGCTGCAAGGCTGCGTTGCGCGTGTAGGTTTTCGCGGCGCGGCCGAATGCGCGGCGAATCTGGCGAGGGTCGAACGGATTCATGCGGGAAGATTCTCGGCGAAGGCGATGATCGCATCCGCGACCTGCGCCGCGTGCGAAATGAAGGGCGCGTGGCCCGAGGAAATTTCCACAAAATGACTTTGTGGACTTTGTTGCGATGCCCAGCGCATGTCCGCGACCGGCACGAGACGGTCGCGGCGGCCGGCGATCCACAGGCCAGGTACGGCAAGACCGTGCAGACGCGTGCGCAAGTCGGCACTTTCCAATACCTGCATGCCGCATTCCAGTGCGGTAACGGCGGGTTCGCC
>JAFEEK010000444.1 GCA_018241165.1 Pseudomonadota bacterium | reverse complement strand
GACTACGCCGCGCGCATCGCGCGCTTGCGGTCGTTCTCGGTCAGGTGTTTCTTGCGCAGGCGGATCGCCTTGGGCGTGACTTCGACGAGTTCGTCGTCTTCGATGAATTCCAGCGCCTGCTCGAGCGACATCTTGATCGCTGGCGTCAATTGCACGTTGTCGTCCTTGCCGGCGGCGCGGATGTTGGTGAGTTGCTTGGCGCGCAGGGCGTTGACGGTCAGGTCGTTGTCCTTGGCGTGGATGCCGACGAGCTGGCCTTCGTAGATCTGCGCGCCTTCGTCGATCAGCAGGCGACCGCGCTCCTGCATGGCGACCAGCGCATACGCGGGCGCCGGGCCCGTGCCGTTGCTGATCATCACGCCATTCGGGCGGCGCGGGGTCGCGTCGGCGATCGGGCCGTAATGATCGAACACGTGGAACAGCAGGCCGGTGCCGGCGGTGAGCGTGCGGAATTCGGTCTGGAAGCCGATCAATCCGCGCGCCGGGATGAGGTATTCAAGGCGCACGCGGCCGCGACCGTCGGGCTCCATGTTTTTAAGCTGGCCGCGACGCGCGCCGAGTTTTTCCATCACGCCGCCCTGGAACTGTTCTTCCATGTCGACGACGAGCTGCTCGTAGGGTTCCTGCTTTTCGCCGTCGATTTCCTTGACGATGACTTCCGGGCGCGACACGGCCAGTTCGTAGCCTTCGCGGCGCATGGTTTCGATCAGCACCGATAGATGCAATTCGCCGCGGCCGGACACCTTGAACTTGTCGGCGTCGTCGGTTTCTTCCACCTTCAGCGCAACGTTGTGCAAGGTCTCGCGCATCAGGCGATCGCGCACCTGGCGGCTGGTCAGGAATTTGCCGCCGGAAAAATCCTTGCTGCCGGCGAACGGCGAGTTGTTCACGCAAAACGTCATGCTGATGGTCGGCTCGTCCACCGTCATCACCGGCAATTGTTCGGGCGCGTCGGTTGCGCAAATCGTGTCGGAGATGCCCAGGCCCTCGACACCGGAAATCGCGACGATGTCGCCGGCTTCGGCTTCGGGTACTTCGCGGCGCTCCAGGCCCATGAAGCCGAGCACCTGCAGGACCTTGCCGTTGCGCTTCTTGCCTTCGCGGTCGATCACCGCGACCTGCATGTTGGTGCGCACCTTGCCGCGCTGGATGCGACCGATGCCGATGAGGCCGACGTAAGAGTTGTAGTCGAGCTGCGACACGCGCATCTGGAACGGGCCATCCGGATCGACCTTCGGTGCGTGCACGTGCTTCATGATCGCCTCGTACAACGGCGTCATGTCGCCGGAGCGCGCTTCGGGGTCCAGGCTCGCGTAGCCGTGCAGCGCGGACGCATACACGACCGGAAAATCCAGTTGTTCGTTGGTGGCGCCGAGTCGATCGAACAAATCGAAGGTTTGATCGAGCACCCAGCCGGGGCGCGCGCCGGGGCGGTCGACCTTGTTGATCACGACGATGGGCTTGAAGCCCATCTGGAATGCCTTCTGCGTGACGAAGCGCGTCTGCGGCATCGGGCCGTCCATCGCATCGACCAGCAGCAACACCGAATCGACCATCGACAACACGCGCTCGACTTCGCCGCCGAAGTCGGCGTGGCCGGGCGTATCCACGATATTGATGCGGTTCTCACGCCAGGTGATGGCCGTGTTCTTGGCCAGGATGGTGATGCCGCGTTCCTTTTCCTGGTCGTTGGAATCCATCACGCGCTCGGCCAGCACGGTGCGCTCGCTGAACGTGCCGGATTGTTTCAACAAGCAGTCGACGAGGGTGGTCTTGCCGTGGTCGACGTGGGCGACGATGGCGATGTTGCGCAGGTTTTCGATGGACATGGCAAAAGCCCGCGTGAAGCGCAGGCGGCAGGAAAAAAAGGTCGTCGATTGTACCGCAAATTCGATCCGGAATACTGCTTTGCAGCATGCGTGAAGGGCCGATTCTGTCGGGACGGGCGGGCTACAATTCGCCTCCGTCCGGTTTGTGTGCAAATAGCATGTCTGCCAGCCTGGTCGCATTGAGTCCGGCCCTGATCGTCGACGACGAGCCGGCGATGCGTGAGCGCCTCGCCGAGCTGCTCGTGCGCGCGGGCATCCAGCGCAACGCGATTGCATTTGCTGCCAGCATTGCGCAGGCCCGGCAGCAACTCGAAAGCCGCGCCGCGGCACTGGTCCTGGTCGATATCGGGTTACCGGATGGCAGCGGCATCGACTTGATCCGCTGGTTGCGACACACCGGTTCGAGCAGCGACGCGGTCGTCGTGTCGAGCTTTGGCACGCAGGATCTCATCGTGCAGGCGTTGCGCGCGGGCGCAGTGGGCTATCTGCTGAAGGAACGCGACGATGCCGAAATTCTGGCTTCGTTGCGCAGCATCGGGCGCGGCGGCGCGGTGCTCGATCCGTTTGTGGCCAGGCATATCCTGCACCTGATCGCAGCGGCGCCGGCGCCGGCGACCGCAAGGGGCGAGCCGCTGGCCGAACCCCTGACTCCGCGCGAAGAGGAAATCCTGGGTTGGGTTGCGCAGGGTCTGATCAGCCGCGAGATCGCCGAAAAGCTTTCGCGTTCGACCGCCACCGTCGAAGATCACGTCAAGAATATCCTGCGCAAACTGCGCGTCGCCACGCGCACACAGGCGGTGTTCCAGGCGCGTTCGCTGGGGCTGCTTCAGTAGCCGCGGTCGCGGTTTGCGTCACGCAATTTCGTTGGGGATGAAAGCAGTCCATGCATTGCGAATCGATTCGAGTACTGCGCGCGTTGTCGATCGCGCTCGCTGTCGTGTTGCTGTGCGCATGCAGTTCCGCTGACGGCGAATCCGGATTGCATGCGCTGGTCGCGGCGCAAGCGGTGCGTGGCGAGGCACGGTCTTTTGTCGTGCCGGGCGAGGGCTGGGATACCGTTCAAGTGCCGGATTTCTGGCAGTCGCGCTGGCAGCGTCATGACGGCGTGGTCTGGTACCGGCTGCAATGGAACCAGGTCGACGCGACGCAGCCGGCGGGCGTGTTGATCGAATACCTGAACATGGCCGGTGCCGTCTATGTCAACGGCACCTTGTTGCAACGCGATGCGAGTCTGGTCGAACCGCTCAGTCGCGCCTGGAACACGCCCCGGTTTTTTTCGATCGAGCCGCCGCTGCTGCGCGCAGGAAGCAACGAGCTGGTACTGCGTGTTTCCGGTTTGGCGGCGTATGCGCCCGGCGTCGGCCGCGTCTGGGTCGGGCCGGAATCTGCGGCGCGCAACGGATTCGACCGGCTCCGCTTCGTGCGCTACAAGTTTCCGGCCTTCGCTTTTGCGGTCACCGCCGCGCTGGGATGTTTCTTCCTGATCCTGTGGTTGATGCGGCGACGCGAGGTCGCCTTTGGCTGGTATGCCGCAAGCGCGCTGGCCTGGCTTGCCTACGACTGGAATTTCATCGCGCCCAGTGCATGGCCATTGAACAGTACCTATCTGTGGCAATCGCTCAATGCGTTTTTCCTGTTCCTGTTTGCCAGCGCCTTCATGCTGTTCGTGCTGCGCATTTGCGTGCGCCGCTTTCCACGCGGCGAGGCGTTGCTCTGGCTCGGCGTCGGGATCGCCTTGCTCGCGGCGCTGGTCGGGCCGGCGCTGGCACGCAACGCCATCATCGTTTGCGCCGCGCTGCTCGTGCTCGGTGCGAACGCGTTGTTGGTGCTGTGGGCGTGGCGCGGCGACAAGGTCGAATTGCGCATGCTTTCCGGCATCGCGTTGTTGTACGTCGTTGCAGGCGTTCACGATCTGCTGGCGTACCTGGACATCGTGCGCAGCAACAACTACTACGCCGACATCACCGCGTTCACCAATACGTTGTGCATCGCCGCGGTGCTGGCCTGGCGCTATGCACGCAGCATGGAGCGGGTGGAGAATTTCAACCTGCAATTGCAGCGCGACGTGGCGGCGGCACGCACCGAGCTGGCCGGTAACCTGGCGCGCGAACACGCCACCGAAATGGCGCACGCGCGCATCGGCGAACGCCTGAACCTGGTGCGCGACATCCACGACGGGATCGGCGGATCGTTGCTGGGCAACATCAGTGCGATCGAACGCGCGCCGGAAAAGACCACCGTGCCGCAGCTGCTCAAGCTGCTCAAGGAACTGCGCGACGAACTGCGCTTGATCATCGACACGGCAGTGATCGAGCCCGCCAATGCGAGCGGCGCATTCGCCGAACAACTCGCGCCGTTGCGCCAGCGCATGACGCGCTTGCTGGATGCGAACGGCATCGTGTGCCGCTGGGACGTATCCGCCATCGAAACCTTGCGTCCCGCTTCGGCTCAGGCGCTGGACGTGCTGCGCTTTGTGCAAGAGGCGCTGACCAACGTGCTCAAGCACAGCGGCGCCAGCGCCGCCTGGGTGAGCGTGCGCGCCGAAGATCGAGGCCTGGCCATCGAAGTACGCGACAACGGCAAGGGCATTGGCGCGACGCCGGGGCAGGGCGCGGGCACGAGCAGCATGCAGGCGCGCGCGCAAAGACTCGGTGGCCAGTTGATGATTTCCTCGCGACCGGGGCAGACGTGCGTTGCCATCGTTGGCGCATTGCCGACGCCATCCTCAGGCGCGTGCGCTTCGCCCAATTCCCCCAATTTCGGGGATGTCCGCGGCTTCTGATCCTCCGCATAATCGTGCGCAGGCGCGCCGTGTGCGTCGTTCTGGAACAGGGGACAACATGAGTCGTCATCGCATTTTCGGCCGTGCCGCGCGTTTCGTCGCGGGTTTGTCGCTGGCCGTGCTGGCGGCATGGGCGCCGTCGGTCCACGCCGATACCTGGTACGGCAACATCCCCGGTACCGGCAGCGCGAGCTGTTATGCCGGCACGTTCACGGTGCCCAACGGCGCCAACTACGTGGAAATGACCGTGATCGGCCAGCATGGATCGGACGGCATGGCTTACAAACTCACCGACTATGCCGAGGGCGTGGGCGGCTTGGGTGGCATCGTCAAGGTCGTGGCGGCGGTGACGCCCGGGCAAAAGCTGTGGGCGGCGCCGACCTCGTCGTTGTTCAAGATCTGGGGCGTGAGCAATGGCGGCGGTTCCGGCGGCTACGGCTCGTTCGTCGCGACGGCGGATCCGAGCGCGGCCTGTCCGTACGGAACGCCCGACAAGAATTCCCTGGTGGTGGTCGCCGGCGGCGGCGGCGGTGGCGCTTCGGGCAGTCCGCGCGGCACCGGCGGCAGCGGTGGCAACGCCGGGCCCAATGGCGTTGGCGGCGGCAATGGCGGCAACAACAACCAGCAGGATGGCGGTGGCGGCGGCGGTGGCACGCAATCGGCAGGCGGCTTTGGTGGCGCGGCCGGACACGGAAACCTGTTTTCCGCCGATGGCAATCCGGGTGGAGCCGGCGGCTATTTTGCCGGCGGGACCGAGGGCAGTGCGACGCCGGGCGCGGACGATCCGGTTTCTCCGGGCGGCGGCGGTGGCGGCGGTTACTACGGTGGCGGCGGCGGTGGCGGCGATGCCGGCGGCGGCGGCGGCGGTGGTGGCGGTGGTTCGAATTACATCGCCGCGTCGATTCCAACCAGCACGCCGGCGTGGAATCAGCCGTCAGGTACCTGGGCCAATGGCAGCACGGCCGCTTATGCACTGGTGCAGATCATTCCGATCTTCACTACCACGACGACGATCGCTTCGTCGCCGAATCCTTCGGCGTTCAATCAGCCGATAGCGATCTCTGCGACGGTTACCTCGAGCAGTGGTGCGGCGCCCTACGGTGGCGACGTGAACTTCTACGACGGCACCAGTTTGCTTGGCACGGTGGCCTTGAGCGGCGGTGTCGCCACCTTGAATATCTCCACCCTGGGTCAGGGTACGCACTATCTGCAAGCGATCTACCAGGGCTTTGGCAGCGATGCGCAGATTCAGCAGGCCAGCGCGACGCAAGGCAGCAATGTCGGTGGCGTGATCTTGCCGTACCAGCATGTCGTTGGCGCGCCGCCGCCGACGCCGGTTGCGCCGGCGGTGACGACGCAACCGTATTCGCAATCGCGCACCTATGGCGATGCGACCGTGTACTTTTTTGCCGAGGCCAGCGGCACGCCGACGCCCGCGATTCAGTGGCAGGTTTCCA
Source organism: Pseudomonadota bacterium (assembly GCA_018241165.1). GTDB lineage: Bacteria > Pseudomonadota > Gammaproteobacteria > Xanthomonadales > Rhodanobacteraceae > Rudaea. The sequence continues at coordinate 7,594 of JAFEEK010000444.1, read as the reverse complement.
GCGACAACGGTGCGCACTTCACCAACACCTCGGGCTCGGGTGGTTTCGGCGCCAACTACCTGGCGATCGCGCCGGCAGTGGAATTGAATGGCTACCAATATCGCGCGGTGTTCGCCAATTCGGCCGGATCGGCGACGACGAACGTGGCGACGTTGAGCGTCAACAAGGCGCCGCTGTACATCACCGCCAACAACAAGGCGGTTGCTTACCTGGGCCCGATTCCCGCACTCGATGCCACCTACGGCGATGCGAATTTCGGCGCCGTGCTGAAAAACGGCGACACGCCGGGCTCGTTGAATGGAACGCTCGCCTGTACAACCACGGCGACGATGTCGAGCCTGCCGGGGGCGTATCCGATCGCCTGTTCGGGCGTGTCCTCGCCCAACTACGCCATCACCTTCAAGCCCGGCACGTTGACGGTCAATGCCCCGACGCAAGCCATCATCGTTACCGACAGCAGCATTCCGCACACGCCGCCGCCGGGCAGTCCGGGCAATCTGACGTTCAAGGACGTGGATGTCGGCACCGGTTACGACATCACCGCGTTTGGCGGCAATTCGGGACAACCGATCACGTTTGCGGTCAGTGCGTCGCTCGGGCCCGCTCCGGGTTTCAATTGCACGGATGCGTATGGCGCATGCACCGACGTGGTCGAGGGCACCAGCACGCCGGTGTGTTCGGTGACCACGACCGGCATCGGCAAGGCGCATGTGTCGTTCAATGCCGTGCTCAAGCAGTCCCGGTTTGGGCGCTGCTACATCAACCTGAACCAGGCCGGCGCTACAATCAATGGCGCGGTGTATCCGGCGGCGCCGATGGTGCAACTCGATTTCAAGATCAATTACCGTGCGCCGGGCATCGCGCCACAGCCGACCGACCAGAGCGTCGGCGCTGCTCAGGCAGCGACGTTCAGCGTTGGCGTCACGGGTGCGCCCGTGCCGAACGTGCAATGGCAGGTGTCGAACGACAATGGTGCGAGCTTCAACGACATCGCTGGCGAGACGGCGAACACGCTGATCTTGTCGAACCCGCAGCCGACGCAAAACGGCAACAAGTATCGCGTGCGCGTGAGCAACAACCCCGGTCAGACGCTGGTCTACATGAACACCGACATCGTCTCCAGCGCGGCCACGCTGAGCGTGTCGAGCCTGCCCGGCCCGCCATACGTGAGTCTGAATCCGGCCGATATCACCACGCTGGACAGCAACCCCGTCACCTTGACTGCCATCGGTGGCGGCAATCCGGCGCCGACCAGCGTGACGTGGCAGATGTCGAGCGATGACGGCGCCAGTTATTCCGATGTCGTGGCCGATCCTTTCACGATCATCAGCGTGGGCAACAATGCCGGCGTCGTGACCACGACGTTGAAACTGAGTATCCCCGGATACAACTACAATCGCAGGCTGTACCGTGCCGTGTTCACCAATGCCAACGGCAGTGCGACGAGCCAGGCGGCCCGACTCATCGTGCAGGATCCGCTACTACTGATCAACAACGGCAAGCCGGTCGATACGAGTGTCGCTGTCGGGCAAAGTGCGAGTCTTGCCGTGGATTACATCGCAGAGCCTGCGCCGATGATCCAGTGGCAGGTCAAGAGCGCGGGTACGTGGGTCGACATTCCCGGTGCCATGGCGCAAACCTTGAATCTCGCCCACGTCGATCCGTCCATGCACGGCAGTCAATACCAGGTGGTGTTGACGCAAGGCAGCCCATTCAATCGCACGGCGACATCGCGCACCGCTACGCTGAGCGTAGTCAGTGCCAGCCCGAGCGTGAACGCAACGCCCGTGGGCAGCGTGGTGTTTGGCGCCGCGATCAACGACAGCGCGACGCTTGCCGGCGGCTACAACCCGGGCGGCACGCTCACGTTTGCGCTGTATGGCGCAGGCGATGCGACCTGTGCGGCAGCGCCGGTGTTCACGCGCGTGGTCGCGGTTGCGGGCAATGGCACGTATCAATCGCCATGGATGACGCCGGCCAGCGTCGGAACCTACCAATGGACGCTGGCGTATTCGGGAGATGCCAACAACAACGCGGCGAGCGTGCCCTGCGGCACAACGGGACAAAGCGTGGTGGTGACCAAGGCCGACCAGAGCATCGTGTTCGGTGCGGTGCCGAAAATCAGCATTGGTCGCAATGGAGCCGTCACCGCCACCGGCGGCGCGTCGGGCAAGGCGGTGGTATTCGGCACATCGAGCGACTCGAGCATCTGCATGGTTGCCACCACCGGCACGGTCACCGGCATCGGCGTGGGCGACTGCATCGTCACCGCCAACCAGGACGGCAACGCAAACTACAACGACGCCCCGCAAGCGACGCAAACGGTGCCGATCGACAACGACTACATCTTCGCCGACGGTTTCGATTTCTAGTCGGAAAGGGAATTGAGGCGGGGCACGGGGTCGGGTTTGCTTGATTTGCAAATCAGCAGTATCCGACCCCGCTCCTCGACCCCGTTTCTCGTTGCTCCGGTTAACATAGGCGCTCACCAACGGAGATTTTCGATGAGCGACCTGCAAGCCCACATCGCCACCAATCGCGGCACCATCCATATCCAGCTATTCGCCGAGCAAACGCCGCTGACCGTGGCGAATTTCGCGAACCTTGCCCAACGCGGCTTCTACAACGGCAAGACCTTCCATCGCGTGATCCCGGATTTCATGATCCAGGGCGGTTGTCCGGAAGGTTCCGGCCGCGGTGGCCCGGGTTATCGCTTCGAGGACGAATGTCGCCCGGACCTCAAGCACGATCGCCCCGGCGTGCTGTCGATGGCCAATGCCGGTCCCGGCACGAACGGCTCGCAATTCTTCGTTACCCACGTGCCGACGCCGTGGCTCGACGGCAAGCACACCGTGTTCGGTCGCGTGCTGGGTCCCGCCGATCAGGCGGTGGTCGATGCCATTCGCGGTGGCGACACGATCGAATCCATCAGCATCGTTGGCGACACTGCGCCGCTATTCGAGAAGATGAAGGCGCGCATCGAGCAGTGGAACCAGACGCTCGACGCGCGTTGAAGACCCGTGGCGGCCTCAGTGCCGCCTGGCCTTGGGATGCGGGTGCTCCTCGCGCTGCGCTTGCCGGTGTTGCGCCAGTTCCTTCTGGTGTTCCTCGCGGACTTCGGCGCGAGCCTGTTGTTGCTCGCGCAGTTGTTCCTGACGCTGCGCTTGCGCCGCGCGCCGTGCTTGAATGGCTTGCAGATTGCGCGGCTGCCGCACGACGCGTTGTCGTGCCTCGGCCAGCATCGGCCTTGCACTGGTTGTGCCGTTTACCGCACGGTTGGCGATGGGCGTAGCGGTTGATGCCGCAACGCCACTCGGCAACGGGCGGCTGGCGAGTGTCGCGGTGACCGGGTGGCCGGATGCGACGGTCCCCGGCAATGGCCGTGCGGCGAAGCCAACAGGGTGCACGACCGGGGCGTAGAAAATCGGCGCGTAATAGTTCGCGCCCCACCAACCCATGCCCCAACCCAACGACAGGCCGAACCCGAATCGCCACGGCGATCGCGCGTAATAGGCGACCGGCACGGCCGGCACCGCGTACGGCGGATAGTAAACAACCGGTGCATAGGCCGGCGGCGGATAGCCGGGGTCTGTTGCGTAGGCCGCCGCCGTGTAGTCGTAGTTGCCCGGATCCAACGCATCGTCCGGCGCATCGTTCGACGACAGCGCGTCGAGCAGGTCCGGGTCGGAATTGTCGTCGCCGGTTGCCGCCAGCGATCCGCGCGCGCGATTCGGCGCGCGATCGGTCGAAACCAGATAGTCGTCGTCGGGCGATGACGCGGCGTTGGTCGCGGCGGCTGCGCCTGCATACGCCATCGTGCCGTGCACGGATGTTGCGGTCGTGTCGCCTGTCGGCGTGGAAAACGATGGCAATTCCGCGCGCAGTGCCCATGCGCCGGCGGCGAGCGCCAGGGTAGCCACGGCGCCGGCCGCCGCCTTGCGCCACCAACCGGTGGTGCGTGCCGGTGCGGATCGCAGCATCGGGCTGGATGCCGCGATCGCGGAGCGCAATCGCGTCGGCGGCTGGGTACGGAAATTCGCGTCGCTTGTCGATACCGCCAAGGGTTGCCGAACTCGGGTCGAAGTCGACGACGGCAGGGCGATATCCGCCGCTTGCACCAGCGCGGCCAGCGACGCGTTGCCACCGGCGATGGTGCGTTGATTTTCCAGATCCGCGACCAGCTCCTGGCAACTCTGGTAACGCTCGGCCGGATCCTTGGCGACCATCCGGGACAGGATGCGCTCGAGTTCCGGATCGACTTCCGAATTCAAGGTGCGCACGTCCGGAATCTCGGCCTTGACCACTTCGAGCATGAGGCCGAGCGGGGATTCGTCGGTGAACGGCATGCGTCCGGCCAGGCATTCGAACAACACGATGCCGAGCGAGAAGATGTCCGAACGCTGATCGACTGGCTTGCCTTGGCACACTTCCGGCGACAGATAGCCCGGGGTGCCGACGAACTCGCCGGTGGAGGTGAGCTTCTTGGAGAAATCCTGGGTCGACAACGCAATGCCGAAATCGGCGATCTTGACCGCGCCCTTGCTCGTGAGCATCAAATTCCCGGGCTTGATGTCGCGATGGATCACGCCCTTGTCGTGGGCGGTGGAAAGACCCTGCGCGGTCTGGTAGATGATCTTGGCGGCCTGCTCGGGTTTGAGCTTGCCTTCGCGCTTGAGCAGCGATCCCAGCGATTCGCCATCGACGAACTCCATGACGAAATAGGTCTGGCCGGCATCGTCGCCGATGTAGTAGATGGAGATGATGTGCGGATCGTTGAGCGCGGCCATGGAACGGGCTTCGCGCAGGAAGCGTTCCTTGACCGACTCGTCGTGGGCGAGGGAATCGGCCAGCACCTTGATCGCGACATAGCGGTTCAAGGACGATTCGTGGCCCTTGTAGACCACGCCCATGCCGCCGCGGCCGAGTTCGGCGACGATGTCGTAATGGCCCAGACGCTCTTTCATGGTGCGCTCCGCGGCCCCCAGGGCCGATTGCAGGATGGGAAAATACTACCACCGCCGGCTGAACCGGCCCCGTGCAGGACTTGGCGGGGTCCGGGTTGCGCAGTTGGCAACGAATATGCCAACCCGGTCACAATTCAACCCGCGTGGATGCCTTCGATTTCCAGGAGCAATTCACGCCGGCAGATATCGCCTTCGAGCAGCAGCAACGGTACCGCATCGCCGAGGCGCGCGCGCAAAAGGCCGCGAACGACAGGCATATCCGGCGCATGGCGCACATACACTTTCAGCGGACTTTGCGCATCGAGTGGCGCATGGCTGCCGGCTGCGTCGAGCAGGCTGCGCACGTTGGCCAGGGTTTCATCCAGTTGCGCGGCGATATCTTCGGGATGATGCGAGGCATGGCCGACGATCGCCGCGGTACCGGAAATGTACAGCTGCGGCGTAGCGGTCGGCGCGCGCATCGCGCGCGCGAATCCCGGCGCGGCCGGCCCATACTGGCGCGGATAGCGCCAGGCATTGACCTGGCGCGGGTTTTCGACGGCGCATCCGGGCGCGCGCGCAGCCAGCGCATAAACCTGCAACACGCGTTGGCCGTCGCGCAATCCGATCGCGGTCGCAGCCGGGTAGGACGAACCGAACATGCCGTCCATGCCGGCCGCACGCCCCGCGCAGAACTGACGGTAGCGTTCGGTGTCGCCCTGACCATCGTTGATCGCGTCCAGATAATTCCAGATGCGCAGGAAATGCGGGGTGGCGCTGGCGCGCGACCATCGCGCCAGCGTCGCGTAGGCATGCTGGGCCGCGCTGCTGATTCCCCCCAGCGCGGCTTCGTCCACGTTCAATGCGACAAACGCGTAGGCGCCGTCGCTGGACCACGCCACGTCGCCGTCGCGGCCGTGCGCAACGCGACCGGATGCGCGCCAGATTTCCAGCGGCGCCGGCGCTTCGCTGCGCAGGCGCACACGCAACCAGCGTGGATCGGCATGCACCTGCGGCGTGTCGCCGAAACCGATCACGGCCAGCGTATCGGGTTGCGCCAGCGCATCCGTGGCGGACGCACTGGAATATTCCACGCGCAACGGCGCGAGCGGCGCGGATACTGCGGAATCCAGGGCGTGGCTGGGGCGGACGGTCATTTCAGGAATGATACTATGGGTTACGCGATCGTCCTTGATCGCAAATCATCGGGAAACGGCATCGCAAGGCCGGTTTTTGGGGAAACTCACAACGCATGTCCACGCAATCACCCGCCGAACACGAACTGGCCGAATTGATCGTGTCCAGCCTGAACCTGGAAAACACCAGTGCCGCGGCCATCGCGCCGGAAGCGCCGCTGTTCGGCGGCGGCCTGGGCCTGGATTCGATCGACGCGCTCGAACTGGCGCTGGCGATTTCCAAGCGCTATGGCTTTTCGTTGCGCTCGGACAACCCGGACAACAAGCGCATTTTTTCCAGCCTGCGCGAGTTGAGCGCGCACGTCGAGAAATCGCGAACCGTGCAGTGACGCGCATCCTGGCCTGGCTCGGCATTCTGGCGCTGTCGCTTGGCGCTTATGCCAGCGGCAACCTTTTTCTGCGCGCCGCGCTGCCGGTCGCCGTTACGCTGGCGATCGCCGCCGTATTCGCCTTCACCTTGCAACGCGGCCGCACGCCGCTGATCGCGCGCGCGATCGCGGCGGTGGATGGTTCGCAGTGGCTAGCCGATCCGGCGGTAGCGCACTATGCGCGCCAACTGACGCGGCTGTGGGCCGTGTATCTGGCGCTGTGGGCGGCAATCGCTGCGGCAGCGGCATGGACGGCGGCGCCGGCCGTGTCGCGCATCGGCACGTTTGGTGTGCCCGTGGCGGTCGCGGCATTGTTCGTTGGCGAATTCGTGCTGCGGCGCTGGCTGTTGCCGCAGGCGCCGCGGCGCGGGTTCTGCGCATTCACGCTGCGCCTGATCCGCCACTGGCCGGCCTTGCTGGTCGATCGCGAAAGTCCGGGGGCGCGCCGGAGCGACGCTGCGGGAAGTGCGCAATGACCGGCGAAATTTGTGAACATTTCCACATTGCCGCATCGCATCCGGCCTTGGCGGGGCACTTCCCGGACAACGCCATCGTGCCGGGCGTGGTTTTGCTCGAGCGCGTCGCCGCTGCTGCGCGTCGTGCGTTCGCTGTGGAATTAACCGGATTGCCGCAGGTGAAATTCCTGCACCCGCTGCGTCCCGGGGAAACCGTCGAATTGCGCATCGAGCGCAGCGCAGCGAGCGCCAGGTTTTCCATCCGCCATGGGCGGGAATTCGTCGCGACCGGCATGCTGGAACTGGCGCCATGAGCGCGCACTGGAGCGAACGTCGCGAGGGCGGTGGCCGCTTCGCGTTGTGGCTGATTCGCGAAATCGGCTTGCGCATGGGCCGACTGCCGGCGCGCGCGCTGCTGTACCCGATCACCGTGTACTTTTTCTTCCGGCGCGGTCCGGAGCGCCGCGCTTCGCGTGCCTTCCTCACGCGCGCGCTCGGGCGACCGGCGCGCACACGGGACGTGCTCAAGCACATCCATTGTTATGCGGCGACGATCCTGGATCGCGTGTTTCTGCTCGCCCGCGGCACACACGGGTTCGCGATCGACGTGCACGGGCTCGACCAACTCGAAG
>JAFEEK010000443.1 GCA_018241165.1 Pseudomonadota bacterium | reverse complement strand
AGACATTGAGCGTGACTTGCGCGGACGCCGGCGCCATGGCCAGCAGGCATGGCGCCACGCATGTGCAGACGAGGCTGGGCGGCAGTTTCACGTCGACTCCCCTTTTCCGGGACCGGTGGCGAGATGGCCGGTCTTGGTCAAGGGCGCAAAACGGCGTTGCCGTGTCGCATGCCGTGGAAAATTATTGCGATGTTGGCGCCGCGTCCACCATGGCCGCCGTGGCCTGATGCAGGATTTTCAGGGCTTTCTCGCGCCGCCCCGGTTCGACCGCTTCGGCACGGTCGTAGACGGCAATTGCGCGAAGTGCCTGAGCACGCGCCTCGGGTTTGTCGCCGCGCGCCAAGGCAACGGTGGCGGCAACGGCGTACAGGTGCCCCAGCATCTGATCGTTCTCGGCGTAAGCGCGGGGCGCGAGGCGCAATGCATCGCGCATCGTCGCATTTGCCTCGTCGTGGCGGCCGACGTGCGCGTATTGCCGTGCGAGGTTGGACAAAGGCACGACCAATCGAGGGTAGTCCGGACCCATCACTTTGCGCCGTAGCGCGATTGCTCTTTCTTGCGCGGCTATCGCCTGTTCCACATGGCCGGTTTCGTCTTGCAGATAGGCGATGTTGTTCAACATGATCGACAGATCGAGTTCGGGCGGCGGTTGCATGCCTTCCAGGATGTGCAGCGCTTGCTGGTAGGCGACGTTCGCTTCATCGAAACGTTTGAGTCCGTCGAGCGCCGAGGCCACATTGCCGTAGGCGAGCGCACGTTCACGCGGCGGCGTGTCCGGCAGCGAATTTTTGAGGGCTTGCGCCTGGCGTGCCAGGGCCAGTGCGTCGTCGAATGCGCCTAGCGAATTGCGCAGCACCGACAGGTCGTTGAGCACCTCGGCGCGTTGCTGGCGACCGCGCGCATCGTCGCCACAGTGGGTCAATGCCAGCCGCAACAAGCGCTGCGCATTTTCATAATGGCCGATTTGCCATTCCAGCAATGCCTGCGAGTCCAGCATTCTGGCGTAATCGGTGCCGCCGTCGGCTGCGCGCAGTTCGACCGCGCGATCGAGTTGGATGCGGGCGGCGTCGTTGCGTTCGAGCGTCAGGTACGCGCGTCCGATGGCGTGGCGGATATCGGCCTCGAGCAAGGGCTGTCCGGCCAATTCCTGCGGGATCGTCGTCACGGCGCGATCGAGCGCATCGACCAGCGACGGCGGCTTGCCGCCGTAGTAGGGATCGGCGCTGGCGATCATGTTGGTCAGAAAGCGGTTCGCATGCAGCGCGCGCTCGCCGGCCGCGGCGGCGCGTTGTGCCTGCACGGCAGCGACGCCAAGCCCGATGGCAAGTGCAACGCAGGCGGCGGTCGCGGCCGTGGTTGCGAGCAGGTTGCGTTGCACGAACTTGCGCAAGCGGTAGGCGCCGCCGCCGATGCGCGCGCGCACCGGGCGGTGCTCGAGCCAGTTGCGCAGGTCGAGCGCAAAGGCATGCGCCGATTCGTAGCGGCGCGCGGGTTCCGGCGCCAATGCCATCAGTACGATGCGATCCAGGTCGCCGCTGATGTGCCGGCGCCATTCCCGCGCCTTTGCTTGCGCAATTTGCAGCGCATCGCTGTCGATGCGCTGGCTCGGACGCGTGGGCAATTGCAACGCTGCCTGGCGCGCGCGTTCGGACGCCGAGGTCGATCCATGCGGGCGTGCCGAAGCACCGCAGAGCAGCTCGTAAAGCAACAGGCCGAGCGCATAGATGTCGCTGGCGGTCGTCAGCGGTTGAGCCGCCAGTTGCTCGGGGCTGGCGTACTCAGGCGTCATTGGTGCGATGCCGGTGCCGGTCATGCCGCCGATGCGGCCGTCGAGCGTCTTGGCGATGCCGAAATCGAGCAGTTTGACGTTGCCGTCGGCCGTGACCAGCACATTCGCCGGCTTGATGTCGCGATGGATGATGAGCGCGCGATGCGCGGCATCGATCGCTTCGAGCACCTGCAGGAACAGGCGCACGCGCGCGGCCGGGTCGAGCTGGTGCGCGCGACACCAGACGTCGATGCGCGCGCCCTCCACGTATTCCATCACCACATAGGGCTGGCCCTGCGGCGTGCTGCCGCCGTCGAGCACGCGCGCGATGTTGGGGTGATCGAGCCAGGCCAGGAACTGACGCTCGGCCTCGGCGCGGCGCATGCTGTCCGCATCGCCGATCAGACTCGCCAGCACCTTGATCGCCACACGCTGCTGGTAGGCGCCGTCGCGTCGCTCGGCCAGCCATACGCGCCCCATGCCGCCGCTGCCGATGGGTTCGATCAGGCGATAGGCGCCGATCTCGCGCGTCGTTTCCGGAAGCGGTTCGAGAAAACCGTTGCTCGCGGCATGCGCATCGAGCAAGGCCAGCGCGGCGGCGTTCAAAGCCGCATTGGCGCGCGTTTCGGCTTCGATGAATGGACGGCGCTCGCCGCTGGGTCGATCCAGCGCCTGCTCGAACAAGCGCATTGCCAGCATGCGCAATCCGTCATCGGCTGCGGGCAGGGTGGGGGCCTCGTCGTTCACGCCAATGCCTCAAACAAGAACGCACGTGCCACCTCCCAATCGCGCTGCGCGGTGGCGCGCGAGATGCCCAGCACCTGCGCGATGTCGCTCATTTCCAGTCCTGCAAAGTAGCGTAGTTCCACGACGCGAACCTTGCGCGCATCCATGGCTTCCAGGCGCGACAGCGCTTGTTCGAGAGCCAGCGCATCCAGGGGGCTTTCGCCGTCTTCGCTCAAGGCCGAGAGCGTGACCGCTTCGCGCTGCGGGCCGCCGCGCTTGGCGGCATCGCGATGGCGCGCATGATCGACCAGCACCTGGCGCATGCGGCGCGCGGCAATGGCGAAAAACTGGCGCCGGTCTTGGGGGGCGAGACTCGCGTCGGTGGACATGCGCAAATACGCTTCGTGCACAAGGGCGGTCGGCGTGAGCGTATGGCCGCTGCGTTCGCCGCGCAGGTGCCGCGCCGCGAGTTCGCGCAACTGTTCGTACACCAGCGGCAGCAGTTCGGATTCCGCGCGGGCCTCACCGGCTCCCAGCCGGCGCAACAGGACGGTGATGTCGCTGACGTTGTCCACGTGCGATCCCCCAGTGTGCCATGCGCATTGTAGTGGACAGGCGCCTGGCGGATCAGGCCAGCGCCTGCGCCAGATCCGCGACCAGATCGTCCGGGTGTTCCAGGCCGACGGAAATCCGCAACAGGTTCTGCGGTGAGGTCGGATGTTCGCCTTCGACCGATGCGCGGTGTTCGAGCAGCGATTCGCAACCGCCGAGCGAAGTCGCGTTCGTGAACAGTTTCACTTTCGATGCCACGCCAAGCGCCGCCTCGCGGCCGCCGCGGATCTCGATGCTGAGCATGCCGCCGAAATCGCGCATCTGCTTTGCGGCGACGGCATGGTTTGCGTGCGCGGGCAGTCCCGGCCAGTTCACGCGTTCCACGCGCGGGTGCGTGGCGAGGAATTGCGCGACGGCGCGCGCGTTGCGGCAATGCCAGGCCATGCGTGCTGGCAGCGAACGGCAGCCGCGCAGCAGCAGCCAGGCACTGAACGGCGACAGGATCGCACCGGTGATGTAGCGAAAATGCGATGTGCGGTCGAGCGGCTCGTCGCGGCGCGCAAAGATCAGCGCACCGCCGAGAACGTCGCTGTGGCCGCCGAAATATTTCGTGGTCGAGTGCATGACGACGTCTGCGCCAAGCGATAGCGGCAGCTGCAACACTGGCGTCGCAAACGTGTTGTCGCAGACCAGCAACGCGCCGTGCGCATGCGCGATCTGCGCGAGCGCGGCGATGTCCGCGACCTTCAGGCGCGGATTCGATGGCGTCTCGATCCAGATCAGTGCAATGCCGGTTGCGCTTGCCGCGCGCACGGCGGCGAGATCGCTCATGTCCACGGCGGCCGTGGTGATGCCACGGCGCGCGAGAAAATCCTGCGCCAACATGCGCAAACCGGTGTAGCAATCGTCCGGGATCAGTATCCGCGAGTCGTTGGGCAACGTTTCGAGCATTGCCGTGATCGCTGCCATGCCGGAGGAAAACGCCAAAGCGGCGGCGCCGCCTTCGAGCACGGCGAGCGCAGCTTCAAAGCGATCCTGGGTGGGACTGCCCTCGCGCTGGTATTCGTATCCCGCGATGCGCTCGGCGGCGGGGCCATGCGCGAACGTGGTGGACAGATGGATCGGCGGTGCGACCGCGCCGGTGGCGGCGTCGGGTTCTGCGCCTGCATGCACGGCTAGGGTTTCAGGACGCATGGCGCGCTTCCTTGAATGCCGCGCGCGCGGCATCGAGCGTGTCGGCGATGTCCTGCTCGGTGTGTGCAGCGGAAAGGAATCCGGCCTCGAATGCGGACGGCGCGAGGTACACGGCGCGGTCGAGCATGGCGTGGAAGAAACGGTTGAACGCGGCAACGTCGCAGGCCGTGGCCTGCGTATACGTTTCCACCTTCGCAGACGTGAAGAACAGGCCGAACATGCTGCCGACGCGGTTCGTGCTGAACGGCACGCCGGCTTCGATCGCGCAGGCGCGCAATCCGTCGACGAGCAAGGTGGCCTTGCGGTCGAGGTCTGCGTAGAAGCCCGGCGCCTGGATCAGTTCCAGCATCGCCAGGCCCGCGGCCATCGCAATCGGATTGCCGCTGAGCGTGCCGGCCTGGTAGATCGGACCGCTCGGCGCGACCTTTTCCATGATGTCGCGACGGCCGCCATAGGCGCCGACCGGCATGCCGCCGCCGATGATCTTGCCGAACGTGGACAGGTCCGGCGTGATGCCGTACAGCGCCTGCGCGCCGCCAAGCGCGACGCGGAAGCCAGTCATCACTTCGTCGAAAATGAGCACGGCGCCGTGGCGCGTGCACAGCTCGCGCAAGTCTTGCAGGAATCCATCGCGCGGCGGAATGCAGTTCATGTTGCCGGCAACGGGTTCGACGATCACGCAGGCGATGCGATCGCCTTCACGCGCGAACAATCCCTGCGCAGCGGCGATATCGTTGTACGGCAACGTAAGAGTGAGGTCGGCCAGCACTTTCGGTACGCCGGGCGAGGTCGGCACACCGAATGTGAGCGCGCCCGAACCGGCTTTGACCAGAAACGAGTCGCCGTGGCCGTGGTAGCAGCCCTCGAATTTCACGATGGTGTCGCGGCCGGTGAAGCCGCGTGCAACGCGGATCGCGGACATCGTCGCCTCGGTGCCGGAGTTGACCATGCGCAACATCTGCATCGACGGCACCAGGCGCACGATTTCTTCGGCCATGCGCACTTCCGCGGGGCAGGGCGTGCCGTAGGACAATCCGGCGCGCGCCGCCTGCTGCACGGCTTCGCGCACCTTGGGATGGTTGTGGCCGACGATCATCGGCCCCCACGAACCGACGTAGTCGATGTAGCGTTTGCCTTCGACATCCCACAGGCAGGCGCCGTCGGCGTGGTCGGTGAAGAACGGCTCGCCGCCGACGGATTTGAATGCGCGCACCGGCGAGTTGACGCCGCCGGGAAGGAACTTCTGCGCGCGCTGGAACAAGTCGTGGTTCGTGGTCATGTATATATTTTCACTTGTGGAATAGGTCTGCGTAACGCCGGGCAGCGGATTCGACGTCAGCGGCGGCGAACACGCCGGAAATTGCCGCAATGAAATCCGCGCCGGCTTCGATCAGGAGTTGCGCATTGTCCGGCGTAATGCCGCCAATCGCCACCAGCGGCCTGCCGAACGTGCGTGCCGCACGCAGCAGGTCGGGCGTCGCGCGCCGTGCATTCGGTTTCGTCGGTGACGCAAAGAATGCGCCGAAGGCAAGGTAATCCGCACCGCCTGCGGCCGCCCTGCGCGCACGATCGAGCGAGTCGTAGCAGGAAACGCCGATGATGGCGCCGTTGCCAAGTCGCATCCGCGCGGTGGCGATATCGGCATCGTCTTCGCCCAGATGCACGCCGGTGGCGCCGACTTGCGCAGCGAGTTCGACGTCGTCGTTGATGATCAGCGGCACGCCATGCCGCACGCACAAGGCTGCCAGTTGCGCGGCCTCGTCACGGTGGCGGACGCGATCGGCGGTCTTGTCGCGGTATTGGATGATCGCGGCGCCGCCAGCGAGCGCGGCGGCACAAACCTCGAGAAGGTCGCTGCGCGGACCATCGGTGACCGCGTAAAGTCCGCGCGCAGAAAATGCAGGCATGTGCATGATCGCGAGTGTAACGGGTAGAATGTGCGCCCGAAATTCCCGTACCCGCTCTGACATCTTCGATGAACGCCGTACTTCAGTCCGACAACGTGCCTTTCCGCAGTTTCATGTGCGTGGTCTGCGGCTTCATCTACAACGAGGCGGAAGGCTGGCCTGCCGACGGCATCGCGGCGGGGACTCGTTGGGAAGACATTCCCGAAACCTGGACCTGTCCGGACTGCGGCGTGACCAAGTCCGATTTCGAGATGATCGAGGTCAGTTGAGTCGCGGCTGCGCGCTGCCCAGTTCCGCCAGTTTCAGCGCGATTTCCTCGGCATCCTCGGCCTGCGGCATCAGCGCGAGGTAGCGCTGCCAGTCCTCGCGCGCACCGCGCGTGTGCCCCAGATGCAGGTAGCAGGCGCCGCGATCGCGGTATTCGGAAACCGCAAGCGTATCGAGGATGAGCAGGCGGTCGCAGCAACGCACGGCCTTGTCCCATTGCTCGCGTTCGGCGTAGACGCCTTTCAGATTGCGCAACATGCGCGTGAGGATCGCGCGATGGCTGGCCGGTTCGAGCATGCGCGCGAGGCGGTCGTCGTCGAGTTCGCGCTCGTCCGTGTGCGCACGCGCGCGCCGGCGCAACTCGGCAACATCCAGCGAACGGCCTTTCTGGTAAGGATCGAGCACGACGATTCCTTCTTCCAGCGGCAGACGCACGAGAAAGTGTCCGGGGAACGATATCCCTTCCAGCGGCACGCCCAGGCGCCGCGCCAGCTCGATCTGCACCACCGCGAGCGAGATCGGATTGCCCATGCGGCGGTCGAGCACGTCGTTCAGATAGCTGTTGCGCGGATCGTAATAATCGCGATCGTCGCCGCAGAATCCGAGTTCGTCGTACAGGAGTCGGTTGATCGCTTGCAGTTGTGCCGCGCTCTCGCCGCTCCTGGGCGCGGCGCGCAGGCGCTGGGTGTATTCGTGCAGATGCGATTCGTAGGCGGCCGCATCGAGGGCGGGGTATTCGTCCCTGGCGATCAGCAAGGCGGTGGCGAAAAGCGGAATGTCGGTATCGTTGGCATTGCGCAAGTCCTGCCAGGCATCGTGCATCGCCATTCTCCGGCAGCGGCGAACGCCGCGTTGCCGCGATATTACGTGATGTGCGCGTTGGCGCAAGACCCGGCAACGCTGCCCCCGAATTGCCCGTTATGCGTCACAAGGATTGCATCTGTACTTGCTTCAATGTGCAAGCAAGTTCTGGAGAAGGATCATGCTGCAATTCGTGCCGCTGACCGACGAGATGCTCGATGCGTGGATTGGCCCACCGCTTAAACTCGTGCCATACCAGTGCGGGTTGCCGTGCGCGCGCGACGATCAACGATGCACGGTCAACGCGTCGCCTGGCTTGACGCCGATCTTGTCGGCCGTACCTGCATTGAGTTCGAGCACGTATTGCGCGGCGCCGTCCGACGGATAAACAGGACAGTTGTTGCCGGAATTCAGGCACGACGGCACGCGCTGCTGCACACTGACCAGCTTGTAGTTCTGGTCGAAGTAGAGGATGTCTAGCGGTAGTGGCGTGTTCTTCATCCAGAACGTGCGCACTTGTGCATCGTCGAATACGAACAACATGCCGTGATCGGCCGGCATGTTCTCGCGGAACATCAGGCCGCGTTCGCGCGATGGTTCGTCGGCGGCGATTTCGATCTGGAAACGATGGCCATCGAGTTCGACATATGGCCCGGAAGCGCGCGCCGCGCACGCACTCAGGCCGAGTGTGGCGCAAATGCCGAGCATCGCAGTGGAGCGAAAGAGCCGGTTTTGCATGACGGTTCCAGGTATCAACGGCGGGTACGGCCGAGCGCTTCGATCAGGGCGCTCAATGCAGCGAAATTTTGCGGATCCATGTCGTAGAACTCGATGCCGATGTGTGTGCTGCCTACGCGCACCAGCAAACTGTCTCCGCGAAATGGAGGTTGGCCATCGAATTCCAGGGTGACAGCGTAATGCGAACCTGGCTCCAGCTTGACGCTGCCACCGTGTTCGAACAGCGCGCCGTTGAGGGACAGGTCCAGAATGCGGCCCTGGACATCGCCCACACGGCCTGTTTCCAACCGATAGCGCCCCGGTACCGGGAAACGCGGTTCCTGCCTGCGTTCTTCGTAAAGTTCGCCCATGCCGCCGCGTGCTGTCTGCGATTGGATGGCCACGATGCTAGCACAGCGCTGGTGGATGAAAATTTGCTGGCGCAGGTGTTGACCGACTTGGAAAGAAATGTATAATGTGCGGCTCGCCGGACGAAAGGTTCGGTGGCGTACCGAAGGGTACGCGAGACAGATCTTTGACAGTGTGCGCAGGTGACTTGTGTGGGCGCCTTGGGCTGGATGGATAGTCCATCGAGACAAGAGCGTCTTCAAGCCTGTATTTCAGGTTCTACCCGAACCTGGGATCAATTTGAGTA
>JAFEEK010000442.1 GCA_018241165.1 Pseudomonadota bacterium | reverse complement strand
AGTAATTCCACAGCACGACGATTCCCAGGCCCCATTCCGAAGGCGCATCGATGTTGTAAATCCAGTTGTACGAAATGACGTTGCCCGCGCCAGCAGCCACGCTCGCCGGATACTCGGAGTTATCAATGCCCGAATACACCAGGTTGCGGATGACGTTGTGGCTGATGTCGATCTGGCTGCCGGTAGCGGCAATACCATCATCCACGTCCGGATCGGCCGCGCCCATGGCAATACCGCTGGTCAAGCCAGGGTTGTCGCCATCGATCACAAAGCCATCCAGCGTCACATTGTCACTTTCAATAATCACAACCGCCTGATAATTGGTGCTGGTCGGACCCGAATACGACAACGCCGGATTTGCTACTGCCGGGATGAGGACTGAGGCCCCCGCGTCGGCACGATTGCGCGCGTCAACGCCTTCCTGAGCGCCGATCAGATGCACGGCTTTGGAGACAATCAGATTGCCGCCAGCGCCATCGGTCTCTGCGTACGTTCCAGCGGCCACACAGACATAGCCGCCCGCAGGAACTTTGGCCAACGCCTGAGTAATTGTTGCAAATGCATTGATTCCCAAGAATCCGGCTTGCGGCGCGCCGGCGCCGCAATCGGCGGCTGGACTGGTAAAGGTCTCGGCGTCACCGTAGTTGCCGGTAAAACCGGAATCAACATAAACCGTCTGAATCGCCGCAGTGTTGTAATCGACAGTTCCCAAAGCCGGGTTGGCATGGATGTCATACGTGTGCGCGTAGATCGCTGCTTCGTTGCTCGATGATGGCGCCGCGCCTGCAAACGTGTTGTTCGCCGCGCTGACGTTGCCGGTAAACGGCCGCACATCCGTATTCGGACCATACGGGTAAGTGCTATTGCCGATTGCGCCGGCGTAGTTGGGCAACGGCGGCGACGGGCACGGCGTCGTATTCGTCTCGCAGTTGTGATCGTCCAGATAGAAGTACCAGCGCAAGTTACCGTCGAAAATGTTAGGGCTTGCAGTTGTGCCGAAGCTCAGCGTTCCAAACGTGGCGGCCGGGCCTGCCACATTGGCGTTGTCATTGAGGAATTCGACTGCGTGGCCAGCATTCGCCACGTCGTTGCCGTTGAAGGAATTGCCGTTGGCGGTAATCGACATGGCCAGCGGTGCGTCAGCTGGAGGGCCATCGCTATTGAGCGCCTTGTTGCTGACCACCAGCGAAAAGAAATCCGAAACGCCGTTCGCTGGCGTAAACGTGTTGTTCGTGAACGTCGTGTTCGGGAAATTTTCCACCAGCACGCCACGGTAGGTGCCCTGGTAACCGGCAAACGTGTTGCCGGTGACCGCCACGGCAACGCCAGATGGATTGCTCATCAGGCGCGCCAGCGAATAATCCGCCGGACAATTGGTGGTGTTGCAGCCGCTGCTGGCGGCAGGCGCGTTGATGTGATTGTTGCTGATGGTGATCGCGCCCGCGCTGCTGTTTGGCGCGTCAAGTTCAAGACCGCGACCATTGAGCGTGTTGTTATCGATCAAAGTTGCGGCACTTGAAGTCGACGTGGAAAAGCGCACGCGGATATCGTGCACGGCGGCAGTGATCGTGTTGCCGCTGATCGTGCCGACGCCGCTGTCCATGTCGACGCCCATGCGCAGGTACACGGTGCTCGAGTTGACGCTGCTGATCGTGTTGTTCGTGATCGACACGCTGGAACCGGGCGCGGTACCGATACTCTGCGAATTGCCGTTGTCGTCGTTGATGCTGATCGCATTGCGCTTGTGCCAATCCGATGGTGTTCCGGCAAGGGACTGGGAACCAATGAAGGTGTTGCCATCGACGGAAAGGCCGTCCACGAAGCCGTTGGCGATGATGCCTTCGGCCACGAAGGACTGATCCATGTCGAACTCGAGGTTCTGTACCTGCACGCTCTTCGCGCCGTTGATGACAAGCAGCGCCTGATTGATACCGCCGGCAGTACGCCGGATCTGGGGCCTGGTTGCACCTTCGCCTTTCAGGGTCAATCCGTCCTTGGCAATCGCCAACGCTGGATTGCTGCCCAGATCATAGATTCCGCTGGCGACGTGAATCGTGTCGTAGGGATTGGCTTGGCCAATCGCGTTGGCGATGGTCTGGCAGGGGCTGGACTGGGCTGAGCAGTCGTTGGCCGTATCGCTTCCGTTCGGGGCAACCCAACGGTCGCCGTTGAAGCTGGTCGAGTAGGCGGCGCCGGATCCCGGCGTCACGCTCATGTCGTCGAAGTAGATGCCTTGCGTGCCCGTCGCCGAAGCCGACGCGTATTGGCCGGAAGGACCCGGGCCGGTGCTGGCGGAAATGTCGAACGTGACGTGTTCTGCGGCGAAAGGTCCCTGCACCGGGCGCGGACTGGTCGTGTGGCCGTTGAAGAACCCGGCGTAGTAGCCGAATCCCCACGAATTGGAGGTGTCTTGCCAGACCTGCGCGCCGTTGCTGTCGAGCACCTGGGTGTCGATGACGTCGTTCAGTGGATTGCCGTCGAACGTGGCCGCAATGACAACCTGATACCAGGCACCGCGCGTCAACGTGGGTGAACAATGGTGCGTAAACGTGACGTTGCCCGCCAGCGTGCCGTCATCAGCCGCGATGCCGATGGTTTTCAGGTGGAAGCCCGTGGGAGTGTTGGTGCATTGGCCATCCTGGTTGCCGGCGCTGTCGAGGAACGCCAGGTACGTCAGGCGGTAGCTTGCCAAAGCGCTGAATTGGGTTGTGAAACTCAGGCCCGGGTCGGGCGTGGTACTGGCCGAACGGAACCAGAAGGAATAGGTGGCGGTATTGGTGACTGCCGGATCATTGCTGCCCGTCGCCTTTGAACCCGGCGCGCCCACCGCTGCAAACGTCGGGCTGACGATGGAATCGACGCACGGGCTGGTAAACCAGTTGGAGATGCGCAGCGAATGGTTGCCGCCATGCGCCGCCGCATGGCTTATTTCGTCATCGATCTGCGCCGGAGCGCAACCTGACGCGGAAGTCCAGCCATTCTGCCCAGTGAGCGATGCGCCGATGGTGCGGTCATCGGCTGCCGTCCACGGGCCGCCGCTTTGCGCAGAAGTGTAAGGCCCGATGGTGCGAGCCGGTACTGGGGTGAAGTTTTGCGCATGCGCCTGGACGGCAGCGAGCGAAAGCAACAAAGCGCCCAACCCGGCAACGCGGCGAATAGCATCCATGGTCCATCCCCTTCTAGCGGTTCTCGTAGCTGCGCCGCAACCCGCACGGCGACCTTCGCGGTCAAGCGCACTGCCGAGAACACACCCTCAGGCGGATGTCCTTCGCCAACCCACTTGCCACATGTCTGCCCGAACTTACTACGACACGGCCGTCCGGACAATAAGAAATTTTTACCCGTCTTTACACGACTTGATGCAACATGGCGCCGTTTTCGGCCTTGCCTTACACTGCGAAATTGCCAATATTTCTTGCATTTGCCATGCCATTTCGTCCCGTTCGCGCACTGATTGCCCTGACTGCGGCATGTCTGGTCTTCTCCGGCTGCGGGCGCCAGCCGGCCGAGTCCGTTGGCGCGGCCGTCGCCGCCGAAACCGGCGGGATCGCAACAGCCGGCAAGGGCGCGGGCTTTGCGTGGTCGATCCGGTTTCCCGCCTTGCGCCCGCAATGGCAGGCGCTGGATACCGCGATCCACGACTACGCCGACGCCAGCAAGCGCGAATTCCTGCAAGCCAGCGCTGCCAACGACCGCGTGAAGGATCTCGAATATTCGCTGGATATGACCTTCAGCGTCGCCCGCCGGACGGCGGATTTCGTCAGCGTCACCGCGACCGGCTCGTCGTTCACCGGCGGTGCGCATGGCACGCCGATCGTGGCCAGCTTCAACCTGGATTTGAACGGCAACAAGCTGGTGACGCTGGGCGACCTGTTCGGCGATCCTGCGACCGCGTTCAAGGCATTGTCGGACGAGTGCCGGCGCCAGCTCGAAGGCCGTCATGCGGCAAAGATGCGCGACGATCCGGACGGGATGACGCCGGCGCAATTGGCGGCAGATGCCGAATCGACGAAAAAATGGGTGGACGAAGGCACGGCACCCACGCCTGAGAGCTTCGGCACGTTCCTGATCGACGGCCTGGACACCAAGGCGATCGGCGTGACCGTGATCTTTCCACCCTATCAGGTAGCGCCTTATGCGGACGGCACGCAACAGGTCGAAGTGCCGGCGAAAGTCTTTTACGACTTGCTCAAGCCCGAGTACAAGGACGCCTTCGCGATAGATACGCAAGCGCGCCAGCTCGGCGCGGGTGTGCGTTGACGCAAACGATCCTGCAAATCGCGTATTTCGTCCTCGCCGGCATCGCGATCCTGGTCGGCATGGCCGGCGCCGTGGTTCCGGTGCTGCCCGGCGTGCCACTGGTATTCGGCGGAATGTTGCTTGCCGCGTGGGCCGATCATTTCCAGCACATCGGCGCGTTTACGTTGATCGTGCTTGGCGTACTCGCGGGCCTGGCCTTGGTGGTGGATTTCGTCGCAGGGATTCTTGGCGCCAGGCGCGTCGGCGCAAGCCCGCGCGCGCTGTGGGGCGCGAGCCTGGGCACGATCGTCGGCCTGTTTTTCGGATTGCCCGGCTTGTTGATCGGGCCGTTCCTCGGCGCGCTCGCGGGCGAGTTGTCGAGCGGCCGCGAACTGGATCAGGCGACACGCGTGGGCATCGGCACCTGGATCGGACTGCTGTTCGGCACGCTTGCGAAACTCGCGCTGTGCTTCACCATGCTCGGCGTTTTTGCGCTGGCGTTCGTACTCGGTTAGGGCGCCTCAGGCGCGCCCGGGAAGCACATAAAACAGCACCGCCAGGTATTGCAGCACGCTGCCGCCGAGCACGAACAGGTGCCAGATCGCGTGGTGGTAGCGCAATCCGCGCCAGACATAAAATGCGACGCCCAGTGTGTAACTCACGCCGCCGCCGAACAACAGCCACAGTCCTGGCGCCGGCAGCGCGGCAACCAGCGGCTTGATGGCGATGAGTCCGATCCAGCCCATGCCGACATACAGCGCGATCATGGCGCGCCGATGCCGGCGCAATGCGGTGAGTTCGAATACCGCACCGAGCGCAGCCAGGGACCACACGACCGCGAACAGGGTCCAGCCCCAGGCGCCACGCAACGCGATCAACATGAACGGCGTGTAGGTTCCGGCGATGAGCAGGAAAATCGCGACGTGATCGAGCGTGCGCAACCGTTGCTTGGCATCCGCTTCGCTCACGCCGTGGTACGCCGTGGACGTGGCATAAACGAGCACCAGCGCAATTCCATAGACAAGGCAGGACGCGATTTCCCGCGTATCGCCCGCCGCCTGCATCAGGGCGACCAGGCCGGCCAAGGCGAGCAACAAGCCGAACCCGTGGGTCAAGCTGTTGGCCAGTTCTTCGCCAGCCGTGTAGCGCGCAGCCAGGGAGTCGTCGCTCATGGCTTCACCCTAGCCGTTTTTGTGCATTGCGACAAGAAAAACGCGACGCCGTTGCGGCGTCGCGTTCGTACTCCACCCGCGCTCAACGCACCTGCTTGATCGTGAATTTGCCGAAGGAAACGCCAAGATTGACGCCATTGCCGGTACCGGCCAAGGCCAGCGATACATTGCCCTTGGTCAGTACCTGCGCCATGCTGGACTTGACCACACCGGCGTTTGCTTCGCCTTGCGCGTAGCTGCCGAAAAGTTCGCCGGTGTCGTACACCTGGGAAAACTTTCCGGTGCCGCCCTCGACCTTGTACTTGCCGGCAGTGAGGCCGCCGCCGATCGCGACGATCTCCACCTTGAACGAACGGCCGTTGTTGCAGGTGATCGTGCCGCGGCCTTCGGCATGCTTGTAGATCGCCGCCCAGCCGGTGAGATTGAACTTCATTTCGCAGTCGACCTGGCCTGCGGCGCTGGCGCGCGCGGAGTACAGCGCCGAAGTGGCGAGCAGGACGGATACGGCGATTGCGGGAAAGCTGCGCATTGCGATTCTCCTTTGACTGAAACCGCCTCCAGTCTCGCGCAAGCATTCTGAACGCACAACAACTCGCGCGGCGCGCTAAGCTTTGGCGCAGACCCATCGCCGGAGGACCGACCGTGTCCGCATTCGATCTGCTCGTCCATCTTCGTGAAATCGGCGGCGAGCCGCTGGCCGCACGCGCAGCGCTCGCGCTGGCTCGGCGACTGGATGCGTATCTATATGGCCTGCACGTGGCGCCGCTGGGCGCGGTCGCATTCAGCACGCCGGAAACCGTGGTATTCCAGGTGCATGAGGCCGATCGCCTGTTTGCCGACGCGCAGGCGCGCGGTGGCTGGTGGCAGGAATTGCTGGCCGCACGCGACGCGCGCGGCGAATGGCTCGTCGCCCAGGGCGAAGCGGTCGAGGCGTTGTGCCATTGCGCGCGCTGGTGCGACTTCGTCATCGCGCAACGGCCAACGCTCAATTCCGACGCGCCGACCGGCTGGGGCACGGTGTCGCGCACCGTGTTCGGCGCAGGCGTTCCGGTGCTTGTGGTTCCGGAATCGGCGAAGCTGGCCACGCTGGGCGAACGCATCCTCATCGCCTGGAACCACAGCCGCGAAGCGATGCTCGCGATTCGCGGCGCCTTGCCGCTGCTGGAGCGCGCGGCGCACGTGGTCGTACTCGACGGCACCGCGCCGGACGACGAACTCGGCACGCGCCATTTGCCGCGGCTGGATCTTGCACAATGGTTGCAGCGCCATGGCGTGCATGCTGATATCCGCACGTTTGCGCCGAAAGCCGAATTCGGCGCGGCCATCCTCGCCGAAGCGCGCGGCATGCAGGCCGACATGATCGTGATGGGCGCGTGGGGCCACTCGCGCATCGCGCAACTCGTGCTGGGCGGATCGACGCGCTACCTGTTCCAGAACAGCGAGCTACCGCTGCTGGTGGCGCACTGATCGAAAAAGGGATCGGCCCCGGTCGTTTTCGCGGATCGACGCAAAGCGCCGAAGACGCTGCGCCTATTCGAAGCCGTCGGCAAAGATCCGCTCGTTGCTGCGGAACGTGATCGACAAGGCGCCCCAGGAAACCGCATTGGCGCTGCTCGCATCGGCGCCTTCGTAAATGCCCGCGGCAGACGCGCCAAAGTTCCATGCCGGCAACACGCACAGCGTGGAATCGCCGCTGCACGTCGCGCCCAGGCCGTACGCGGGCGCCAGCGCAGCGATCGCGCCGGGCGTGGCGGCCGAGGCAAAAACGCTGTAGACCAGTTCATTGGCGTATTGCGTGGGCGTGGATGAGGTTACCGCCAAGCTGCTGCCGCTGCCGGAATTCGAGCCGTATGCGTCGTCCGGCGAAGTAATCGGCAGCACGCCCGGGAACGAAGCCACGGAAACGCAGGATTGCGCGGTGGTCGAACCGGTACTGAAAAATTGAAGTGTGATGCTGCTGCCGGCATTCAGTACCGAGGTCGTGCGTCTGGCATAGGCGGCGAGGATGCCGGTGCCTCCATACAACGCGACGGCATTGACGATCGGATAGCTGCTCGCGGCACTGTCGGAGATACCGGTAAAATTCGCCGGGGCGTTCACCGCCACGCCGACCACGATGAGCCGACCTGCGGCGACGGACTGATTCAAGGTCACGACCTGCTGCTGATTGAACACGGCCGGAAAGGTGGCGCAGCTCGATCCGATCACGGATTGCGCAAGGCCAACGCCAGGCGTTGCAAACGCGCCTGCCAACAGCAGGCACAAACCCATACGCGCAACAGATTTCATCGCAGCCTCCAATTCCTATTGCAGGGGAGTCGTGATTGTCGGAGCGCCATTGATCGTGTTGTTGAAATTGCGATTGTTGCCGAACGAGACGATGGCGGCACCGCCTGTCGCCTGAATCCCCTGGGCATTGCGTGTAATCGTCGTATCCGACAATTGCACGAAGGCCGCCGCGCCCTGTGCCACGACACCACTCGCGCCGTTTCCGCCGATGGTGCTGCGATCCAGCATCATGTTGGTAGCCAGGGTGGTGCTGGAGGCGACGGCGCCACTGCCGGAATTCATGCTCACCACGCTGTCGCGCAACGTGACCGTGGCCGAACCTTGCGCCAGCAAGCCAAAACCGTTGTTGTTGACCAGGCGCACGTTTTCCAACATCGCGTTCGCCGTTACTCCGCCACTCGGCGCAATGAGGATGCCTCCGGTCGACGCCGGATTCGTCGCCGAGCCATTGTTGTGAATCGACGAATCGATCACGACCAGATTGGCCGCAGCACTGGGTGTAAACGCAATGCCCGTGCCGCTGGTGCCATCGTTGAAATCGCCGATATCGCAGCGCTCGACGGTCAATTGCCTGCCGTTGAGGAATTTCACGCCTGCCAGACCCGTACCGATGCCCTCGATCGACAGGCCGCGCAACACCACCACCGCACCGGCACCGTTCACGATGATGCCATTGGTACCGGATACCAGCACGCTACCGATCGCGCCATCGTTTTCGAGCGTGATCGATTTGGTGATGGTGACGCCGCCGAAGCCGCCGGGATCGAGCACGTCGATCACGCCGCCGGCCGCGGTCTTGGAGATCGCGCCGGCAAAGGTCTTGCATGGCGCGGTGCGGCTGCACGGATTGGCGTCGTCGCCAACGCCGGAAATCCAGGTGCGCGTGGCCTGTGCGTACAAGGATCCGGCCATCAACAGGCCGCCGAACAATACGGCAACGCGGAATGCTTTCCCGAGAATCGACATGATGCCCTTCCCCAACAAGTCGAAGGCTCTAGCCTACACTGAGGGCTTCGTGTTTGCACGCTGGCGAAATGCGGCGCCGATAGGCATCCTAGTCGGCAATTTTCATGCCGGACAAGACATGAACACGGCCGCTGCGCGAACCTACCGCTACTACGACTTCATCCTCGGCGCGTTCGTGTGCGTGCTGCTGTGCTCGAACCTGATCGGGCCGGCCAAGATCGCGCAGGTGCACCTGCCGTTGATCGGCGAGTTGACGTTCGGCGCCGGCGTGTTGTTTTTTCCGATCTCGTACATCTTCGGCGATATCCTCACCGAGGTGTACGGCTACGCGCGCGCCCGGCGCGTGATCTGGTCCGGCCTCGCAGCGCTGGTGTTCGCCTCGATCATGGCCACTGTCGTCGTCAAACTGCCGCCCGCCGCCGGCTGGCACGATCAGGCCGCCTACGAAACCATCTTCGGCCAGACGCCGCGCATCGTGTTCGCGTCGATCGCCGCATTTTTCTGCGGCGAATTCGTGAATTCGTATACTTTGGCAAAAATGAAATTGTGGACGAAAGGCAATGCGCTGTGGACGCGCATCGTCGGCTCCACCGTCTGCGGCGAGGGCGTGGATTCGCTGGTGTTCTATCCGGTCGCCTTTCTCGGCGTGTGGGCGCCGAAGATGGTACTGACCGTGATGGTGTCGAACTACCTGATGAAAGTGGTGTGGGAAATCCTCGCCACGCCGCTGACCTACCGCGTCGTCGCCGCGCTCAAGCGCGCCGAGAACGAGGACTACTACGACCGCGGCACGAACTTCACGCCGTTCCAGCTCGGCACCTGAATTGACGACCCCTCAATCCAGTCCGATTCAATCCAGCCCGATTCAGTCCAACGCATACCCGAACTGCTGGCGGAACTGGTCGGCGAATTCGGCATAGGTGAAGCGCTGGTTCTGCGTGCCGGGATGTTCGATCTTGAGCGTACCCATCAGCGAGGCGATGCGGCCGGTGGTCGGCCAGTCCATGCCGCGGGTAAGGCCGAAGATCAGGCCGGCGCGATAGGCGTCGCCACAGCCGGTGGGATCGACGATGCGGCGTTCCTGCGCGGCCGGAATCGAATGCGTTCTGCCGCCTTCGTGGACGATCGAACCGCGCGGGCCTTGGGTGACGATGTAGGCCTTGACGCGCTTGGCGATTTCGTCCGCGCTCCAGCCGGTGCGGGTTTGCAGCAGTTGCGATTCGTAGTCGTTGACGATCGCGTAATCGGCCTGCTCGATGAAGGTGCGGAACTCCTCGCCGTTGAACAGCGGCATCGCCTGGCCCGGATCGAAGATGAACGGCACGCCCATCTGCGCAAATTCGCGCGAGTGCTGCAGCATGCCGTCGCGGCTGTCGGGCGCGACGATGCCGAAGGTGACGCCCGGCACATCCTTGACGTGGTGCTCATGCGAATTGAGCATCGCGCCGGGATGAAAGGCGGTGATCTGGTTGTTGTCCATGTCGGTGGTGATGAAACACTGCGGCGTGAACAGCTCGTCATAGACCAGCACCTGGTCCAGGCGGATGCCGCAGCGTTCGAGATGCTCGCGATACGGACCGAAATCCTGGCCGACCGCGCCGAACGGAATCGGATCGTCGCCGAGCAGCTTCAGGTTGTAGGCGATGTTGCCGGCACAGCCGCCGAACTCGCGGCGCATGCGCGGCACCAGGAACGACACATTCAGGATATGCACCTTGTCCGGCAGGATGTGGTTGCGGAACTGGTCCGGGAAAACCATGATCGTGTCGTAGGCAAGCGAACCGCAGATCAATGCTGACATTTTGCTTTTTCCACAAGTTTATATTTTCAGTCTCTCGCGCAGCAGCGCGTTGAGCTGCTGCGGGTTGCCCTGCCCACGCAGGCGCTTCATGGCCTGGCCGACGAAGAATTGCAGCAGCTTTTCGTTGCCGGCGCGATAGTCGGCGAGCTGGGCGGGGAATTCGGCGACCACGGCATCGACCGCGGCGGCAAGCGCGCCGGTGTCGGAAATCTGCGTCAGGCCGCGCCGTTCGATGATCGCGTCCGCATCGCCCTCGCCCGCCCACATCGCGGCAAACACGTCCTTGGCGATCTTGCCCGAAATCGCCCCCTCGCGCACGCGCGCGAGCAGGCGCGCCAGCGCGGGCGCGCTCACGCGCGACTGCTCTACGACCAAGTTTGCCGCATTGAGCGCTGCCGCGAGTTCGCCGAGCACCCAATTCGCGCAGGTCTTGGCATCACCGCCAAGCGCGGACATCGCCACTTCGAAATAATCCGCCGTCGCGCGGTCGGCGCACAATTGCGTCGCGTCGGCTTCGGGCAACCCAAGCGCTTCGACGTAGCGGCGGCGACGCGCATCCGGCAATTCCGGCAGCGCCGCGCGCACCGCATCGATGTCGACATCCGTGACGACCAGCGGCGGCAAGTCCGGATCCGGAAAATAGCGGTAGTCGTCGGCGTCTTCCTTGCTGCGCATGGTGAAGGTGCGATGCGCGGCGGCGTCGTACAGGCGTGTTTCCTGCACGATGGTTTCGCCGTTTTCCAGCGCGCGGACCTGGCGTTCGATCTCGTACTCGATCGCCTTCTCGACGAAGCGGAACGAGTTGACGTTCTTGATTTCGGTGCGCGTGCCGAGCTTGGTCTCGCCGGCCGGACGCACCGACACATTCGCGTCGCAGCGAAACGATCCTTCGGCCATGTTGCCGTCGCACACGCCGAGCCAGCGCACCAGGGTATGCACGGTGCGCAGGTAGGCCACCGCGTCCTGCGCGCTGTGCAGCACCGGCGCGGAAACGATTTCGAGCAGGGGCACGCCGGCGCGGTTGAAATCCAGGCCGGTCGCGGCGTGAAAGGCATCGTGCAGCGACTTGCCGGCGTCTTCTTCCAGATGCGCACGCTGGATTTCCACCTCGAGCGTGCGGCCATCATCCAGGCGCACGGCGAGTTTGCCATCCGCGACGATGGGCAATTCGTACTGACTGATCTGGTAACCCTTGGGCAGGTCGGGATAGAAATAATTCTTGCGCGCGAAAACGCTTTGTCGCGCGATCGTCGCGTCAACCGCAAGGCCGAACGCGATGGCCTTGTCGAGCACGGCGCGGTTCGGTACCGGCAAGGTGCCGGGCATGGCGACGTCGAGCAATGCCGCCTGCGTGTTCGGCTCGGCGCCATACGCCGTCGATGCGCCGGAAAACAGTTTCGACGCGGTCGAAAGCTGGGCGTGGATTTCCAGACCGATGACGGGTTGCCAGCTCATGCGCCTGGGCTCCGCGTGTGCCAATCCGTCGCCAACTGGAACTGATGCGCAGCCGCGAGCAACGGACCTTCCGCGAATGCCGGTGCGATCAGTTGCAGTCCAACGGGCAAACCGTCGCTGAATCCGGCGGGAATTGAAATCGCCGGAAGCCCGGCGAGATTCACCGCGACCGTGTTCACGTCGGCCGCGTACATTGCCAGCGGATCGGCGGTCTTCTCGCCGAGCTTGAACGCGACGGTCGGTGCGGTCGGCCCGGCGATCAGGTCGACCTGCTTGAACGCCTCACTGAAATCATTGGCGATGACGCGGCGCGCGCGTTGGGCGCGCAAATAGTAGGCATCGTAGTAACCCGCCGACAGCGCATAGGTGCCGACCAGGATGCGGCGTCGAACTTCCGCGCCGAAGCCTTCGCCGCGACTGCGCGTGTACAAGTCCTCCAGCGTCTGTGGATCGGCGCAGCGATGGCCATAACGCACGCCGTCATAACGCGCGAGGTTGCTCGAGGCTTCCGCCGGCGCAATCACGTAATACGCAGGAATCGCCAGATGCGCGTTGGGCAGGGAAATATCGACCAGCGTTGCGCCGAGTCTTTCGTACTGCGCCAGCGCGTCGCGCACCGCCGCGGCGACGCCGGCATCGACGCCGGCGCCGAAGTATTCGCGTGCGACGCCGATTTTCATGTTCGAAAGCTTTGACGATAAAGCCGCATCGTAATTGTCGAGCCCGCGCGCCACGCTGGTCGCATCGCGCGGGTCGTGTCCCGCCATTGCCGATAGCGCGTACATGCAATCTTGCGCGCTGCGCGCAAGCACGCCGGCGCAGTCCAGGCTCGACGCATAGGCGATCATCCCCCAGCGCGAGACACGGCCGTAGGTGGGCTTCAATCCGGTGATGCCGCAGAACGCGGCGGGCTGGCGCACCGAACCGCCGGTGTCGGTGCCGGTTGCGAACGGCACGATGCCGGCGGCGACCGCCGCGGCCGAACCGCCCGACGATCCGCCCGGCACACGCGTTGCGTCCCACGGATTTTTCACCGCGCCGAAATGCGAATTCTCGTTGGACGAACCCATCGCGAATTCGTCCATGTTGGTCTTGCCGATCGACACCGCATGCACATCGCGCAGGCGTTCGACCACGCCGGCGTCGTACGGCGGCACGAAATTCTCCAACATGCGCGACGCGCACGTGGTACGAATTCCATTTGTACAGAAAATATCCTTGTGCGCAAAAGGAATTCCGGCAAGCGCTGGTGCGTTGGCCGTCGCAAGCGCGGCGTCTGCCCGCTGCGCGGCGACCAACGCAGTCGCTTCATCGAGCGTAATGAACGCATTCAATTCGCTCCGCGCACCGGCACGCGCGAGCGCCGCCTGCGCGAGTTCCGCGGCGGAAATCTTTCGTGCGCGCAGGTCCTGCGCAAGTTGCGCGATGCTCGATGCCATCGCCGTGCTTACCCCAGAACCTTGGGCACGGCGTAGAGGCCCGAGCGCGCATCCGGCGCGAGCGCCAGCAAATCATTCGCGCGATCGGGTTCGGCCACCGCATCGGCGCGCCAGGCCAGTGTCTGCGCCTGCGGATGCGCCATCGGCACAACGCCATCGAGCGGCGCGTTCGCCAACTGCCCGGCCAGATCGAGCACGCGCGTCAATTCGTCCGCGATTTGCGGCGCGGCGTTCGCATCCACAGGCAGGCGCGCGAGACGGGCGATGCGGGCAACGGTGGCGGTGTCGATCGACATGGGCGGTCCGGGTCTTGGGCGGGCGACGATAGCACGGCGCGCGCGTCGCGACGAGGCGCGAAAAACGTGCCGCAAGCCGCATTTTAACGCCATTTTTCCTTGCTTGTGAGGCGCGGCGAAACTACACTGTCGCGCTTTTCGCGAATCCGCGAATTTTTCCAAATTGAGAGCTTCATGTTCGGCTTAGGCAGATTCTTTTCCAACGACCTGTCGATCGACCTCGGCACGGCCAACACCCTGATTTACGTGCGCGGCCAGGGCATCGTCCTGAACGAGCCTTCCGTCGTCGCGATCCGCCAGGATCGCGGCCCCGGCGGCCCGCGCTCGGTCGCGGCCGTGGGCGGGGATGCCAAGCGCATGCTCGGACGCACCCCCGGCAACATCGTCACCGTGCGCCCGCTCAAGGATGGCGTGATCGCCGACTTCTCGATGACCGAGGAGATGCTCAAGCAGTTCATCAAGAAGGTGCACAAGACGCGCGTGTTCCGGCCCAGTCCGCGCGTGCTGGTGTGCGTGCCCTGCGGATCGACCCAGGTCGAGCGCCGCGCGATCAAGGAATCGGCCGAAAGCGCCGGCGCGCGCGACGTGTTCCTGATCGAAGAACCGATGGCCGCGGCGATCGGCGCCGGCATTCCGGTGCACGAGGCGCGCGGCTCGATGGTGCTGGACATCGGCGGCGGCACGTCCGAAGTGGCCGTGATCTCGCTCAACGGCATCGTCTACTCGGCGTCGGTACGCATCGGCGGCGACCGCTTCGACGAAGCGATCATCAACTACGTGCGCCGCAACCACGGCACCCTGATCGGCGAAGCCACGGCCGAGCGCATCAAGGTCGAAATCGGTTGCGCGTTCGCGCAAACCGAAATCAAGGAAATCGAAATCTCCGGTCGCAACCTCGCCGAAGGCGTGCCGCGCATGTTCGCGATCAACTCCAACGAAATCCTCGAGGCCCTGCACGAACCGCTGCAGGGTATCGTCGGTGCGGTCAAGTCGGCGCTGGAACAGACCCCGCCGGAACTGTGCTCGGATGTCGCCGAACGCGGCATCGTGCTCACGGGCGGCGGCGCGCTGTTGCGCGACCTGGACAAGCTCATCTCCGAGGAAACCGGCTTGCATGTGCATGTCGCCGACGATCCGCTCACTTGCGTCGCGCGCGGTGGCGGGCGTGCGCTGGAGCTGATCGATCAGCACGGAAGCGACTTTTTCGCCCCGGAGTGAGGCAGCGGTGTCTGCTCTGTCATGGCGCTGACCCGCAACGAATCCGCGCCGCTATTCAGCTCCGACACGGCGAACACGCTGCGCCTGATCGCCTATCTGGCCCTGGCGATCGCGCTGATGGTGATCGACCACCGCAACGGCTGGCTGGTGCAGGTGCGCTATTTCGCCAGCGCGGCGGTCGAACCGATGTACCGGCTCGCGGCCCTGCCTTCGCGGCTGGCGCGCAGCGCCGGCGATGCGATGTCCGATCGCGCGCGCCTGAACACGCGCAACGCCGAACTCGAGCGTGAACTGCTGCTCGCGCAAGCGCGCCTGAATCGTCTGCAATCCGTACGCGACCAGAACGAGCGCCTGCAGCAGTTGCTCGAAGCCCAGCGCAGCCTCGATCTCGGCGTGCAGCTCGCGCGCATCATCGACGTGGATACCGATCCGTTCCGCCATCGTGTCACGATCGACGCCGGCGCGCGCCAGGGCGTAGCCGTCGGCGAGGCCGTGCTCGACGCACACGGCGTGATGGGCCAGATCGTCGAAGTACTGCCGAACACGTCCACGGTGATGCTGATCACCGACCCGGCGCACGCGTTGCCGGTCAAGAGCGAGCGCACCGGCTTGCGCGCGATCGCACGCGGCAACGGCGCGCTGGATTCGCTGGAGTTGCAAAACGTCCCGATCAGCGCCGACATCAAGCCCGGCGACATGCTTGTGACCTCGGGCCTGGGCGGACACTTCCCGGCGGGCTTCCCGGTCGGCACGATAGGCAGCATTCGCAATGACGCCAGCGGCATGTTCGCGGTGGCGACGGTCACGCCAAGCGCAGCATTGGACCGCAGCGGCGAAGTGCTGATCCTGCACAACCTGCCCGATCCGGTCGGACCGCCGGCGCCGGCGCCGGCCGAGGGACCGCCAGCGGAAAGCGCGCCCGCGAACAAGGCTCCGAATCCATGAACCGCCTGCGTGCCAACGATTGGCTGTTCTGGGGCAGCATCGCGGCCTGTTACCTGTTGCAACTGATGCCGTTGCCGCAGGCCATGCTGCCGCTCAAGCCGTGGTGGCTGGCGCTGGTGCTGATGTACTGGACGCTCGAGGCGCCCGACTACGTCAGCCTGGGCCGCGCGTTCGTGCTCGGCCTCGTCGGCGACGTGTTCAGCGGCGACCTGCTCGGCGAACAGGCGCTGCGCCTGTGCGTGTTCTGCTTCATCCTGTTGCGTTTTCGCGCGCGCCTGCGCTTCTTCCCGATGTGGCAGCAGGCGCTGGCGGTGCTGGCACTGTTGCTCAACGACCGCATCGTCCTGCTCGCGATCCGCGCGGCGGACGGGCAACTGGTGCCGGCGGCGAGTTACTGGCTCGCGCCGTTCGTCGGCATGCTCGCGTGGCCGTGGGTATTCCTGCTGCTCGACGATGCGCGCGCACGCCTGCGCGTCCGCGACGCATGAAAAAGCGCAAGTCGAAAACGGGCAAGCTCAAGGACGCGCAAGGCGAGGCCGCGCGCTTTGGCAAGCGCGCGCTGGCCGGTTTCCTGCTGATCGCGCTGTGCCTGTCGGGCCTTGCCGCGCGCTTCTGGTTCCTGCAGGTCACCCGTCATGCCGAGTTCGCGGCGCGCTCGAACAGCAACCGCATCTCGGTGCGCAGCATCCCGCCCACGCGCGGCCTGATCTACGACCGCAACGGCGTGCTGCTGGCCGAGAACGTGGCCGCATTCCGCCTCGAAGTGGTGCCCGAGCAAGTTCAGGACATGACCGCGATGCTCACCGCACTCGGCCATGTGATTGCGTTGTCGGAAGACGACATCGAACGCTTCGCCGCGCTGCGCAAGAGCAAGCGCGCGTTCGACAGCATTCCGTTGCGCCTGAAATTGTCGGAGGACGAAATCGCGCGGTTTTCCACCCAGCGCTGGCGCTTTCCCGGCGTCGACGTGGTGCCGTACCTGACCCGTGCCTATCCGCGCGGCGCGGATTTCGCGCATGTGATCGGCTACGTCGGCCGCATCGACGCGGCCGACGCGACCACGCTGGACGCCGACCTGTACGCCGGCACCACGCAGATCGGCAAGACCGGCATCGAGCGCAGTTACGAAGACGCGTTGCACGGACGCCCGGGTTACGAACAGGTCGAGGTCAACGTCGACAAGCGCGTGATCGGCAAGCCGATCAGCCGCGTCGCGCCGACGCCGGGGAAAAACCTGTACCTGAGCATCGATGCGCGTTTGCAGCGCACCGCGCAGGATGCGCTCGCCGGACGGCCCGGCGCGGTGGTCGCGATCGATCCGCGCAATGGCGAAGTGCTGGCGCTGGCGAGCGCGCCGAGCTTCGATCCTAACCTGTTCGTCAACGGCATCGCGCATGCCGATTACGCCGCGCTGTTGAACAATCCGGACAAACCCCTGCTCAATCGCGCCATCGCCGGCGGCTTCACGCCGGGTTCCACGGTCAAGCCGTACCTCGGCCTCGGCGGGCTCGAACTTGGCCTGCGCAAACCGCAGGACACGATCTTGTCGACCGGCGAATTTTTCATTCCCGGCCAGGCGCGCGGTTACCGCGACGACGTGCGCGGCGGCCAGGGCCTGGTCAACCTGCGCCAGGCGATCGCGCGTTCGGTCAACACGTATTTCTATTCGCTCGCGCTGGACATGGGCATCGACCGCTTCAGCGCGTGGAT